>PUNN01000084.1 GCA_003552605.1 Phycisphaeraceae bacterium | reverse complement strand
TCTCCCCATCTCCGGGGCGGGACAGGGGCCGGGGGTGAGGGCAGATTCGTGCCGCCCGTGCCGCGGCTCAACCGAGGACCGCCCCCCAGCATCAGGCGGGGGGGACGGTAGGTGAAGCATTTGGGCGTTGATACCGAGTTCCCCCTCACCCCGGCCCTCTCCCGAAGGGAGAGGGAGTAAAAGCTTACGCGGCGCGTGTCATGCGCTCCCCCTTGCCGCGCAATCTTCGCTGCCGGTTGACGTTGGGTCGCGGGCATATTAGCCTTTGCGCAATCGGTTCCAGGCCCCGCCCCGCGAGCGGGGGAATTGTAGCTTCGACGCGCGTCGGGGCGAGCCCTCCTGCTTTTTGCTTCCCCGGAGTTCAGGCTAAAACAGCAGGACAAACAGGATAAAGGTGTCGACGTATGCTTCCGTGCCAGCGAAAGACCCGCTCTCAGTCCCGTCGTGGACGGGCGCACCACCGCTTGACGGCGCCCGGGTATGCCCGGTGCCCGAACTGCGGCGAGGTCAAGCGCCATCATACCGCCTGCCCCAAGTGCTTCTACGTCCCGCCGCGCGGCCCGCGTCAGGACGGTTTCATCCTCGAGCACCTCGTTGCGGAAGACTGAACCGTGCGAATTGCCATTGACGTCATGGGCGGTGATAACGCCCCGGATGCCATCCTCGCCGGCGCACTTGATGCGGTGGAGTTGATCGCTCCATCGGACACGCTCGTCCTCGTCGGCGACCGCAAGGCAATTGATGACGCACTCGCACAGCGCGGCATGGCGCATGATTCGCGCATCGAAATCGAGCCGACCACCGAAGTCATCGCGATGAACGACCCACCGGTCACCGCAGTGCGGCAGAAGCCGGGCAGCTCGATCGTCCGCATGACGCAACTCGCTTCCCGCCGCGCCGGCGACCGGCGCTGTGACGTCGTGGTCAGCGCCGGCAACACGGGGGCCTTCGTGGCCGCCTCGACCATGAGCGTCAGGCGCCTGCCCGGTGTCCATCGGCCGGGGATTGCAGTGACGCTGCCAACATTCGCCGGGCCGGTGATCCTCTGTGACGTGGGGGCCAACACGGAACCAAAACCAACGCACCTGCACCAGTACGGACACATGGCCGCGGTCTACGCCAACCGCGTCACCGGCATCGACAATCCGAGAGTGGCCCTGATGAGCATCGGCGCCGAGGAGACCAAGGGCAGCCAGCTTGTCAGGGACGCCAACCGGATGATGCGAAACGACAAGCAACTGGATTACGTCGGCTACGTTGAGGGGCGCGAGTTGTTTGCCGGCAAGGCCAACGTCGTGGTGTGCGAAGGTTTCACGGGCAACGTGATCCTCAAGCTCGCCGAAGGTCTTTCCGAGGGCCTTTTCCGCACCATCGCGCGGGAGATCATGGACACTGACCCATCCCTTGCCAAGCGGTTCGAACCGATCGTTCGGGCCATCTACGCCAAGCACGATTACCATGAATACGGCGGCGCCCCCCTGCTGGGTGCCAACAGCATCTGTATCATCAGTCACGGTTCGAGCGAGGCGAGGACGATCACCGCGGCGGTGCGTACTGCGCTCGATTTCGCTCGCTACGAGGTCAACCCCGGGATCGTGGAAGCGTTGAGCAATCTCGATCCGGTGGAAGAAGGCGCTGCATGACCGTCTCACGGGCCCGTCCCGCGGCCCACCCCATGCTCGGCATCAGCCTTGCGGGGACGGGCATGGCGCTGCCCGGGCGCATCCTGACCAACGATGACCTTGCGGCCATGGTCGACACAAGCGATGCATGGATCAGCCAGCGTACGGGGATCCGGCAGCGACGCATCATCAACGGTGAGCAGACGCTGCTGAGCCTGGCCACCGAGTCACTTCAGGCCGCGCTGAATACCGCCCACCTTCAGGGGGCTGATCTGGATATGGTCTTTGTCGCCACCATGAGCCCGCAGATGGCCACGCCCGGCACCGCCTCCCGCCTTGCCAGCGATGTCGGCGCCACCGGCGCGGGCGCGCTCGATGTGAATGCGGCATGCAGCGGCTTCGTCTACGCCATGAACATGGCCACGAACATGATCCACGGCGGCACCGCCCGCCACGTCGCCGTGGTCGGGGCGGAAGTGCTCAGCGAGCTCGTCGACTGGCGCGACCGGCGCACGTGCGTGCTGTTTGGCGATGGCGCGGGCGCCGCCATCCTCAGCGCCACCGACGCCCGGGAATGCGGATGCCTCTACCAGGAAGTCGGCAGTGACGGGCATGGATGGAAGGAACTCTACTGCCCGCGTACCGCCGATGACCTGCCGGAAGACGATCAAGTGTTTTCAGGAACCTTCAACACGCTCCAGATGAACGGCCGCGAGATATACAGGTTCGCCGTCACACGTCTGGAAAAGTGCATCGACAACGCCCTGACGGCCACGGGCCTGGCACCGGCCGACCTCGATGCCATCGTGGTCCACCAGTCCAATGCCCGGATCATCGAGGGCACAGCGCGGCGGCTCAACCTGAAGATGGACCGCTTCTACGTCAACATTGACCGCTTCGGCAATACCGCCGCGGCGAGCATCCCCATGTGCCTGCACGAGATGGCCGAAGCCGGCCGGCTGAAGCCGGGCAATCTGGTATTGTTGGCCGGGCTCGGGGGCGGGCTGACCTGGGCCTCGAGCCTGTGGCGCCTGTAACCGCCCCGCCCCCACCCCACACGCCCGCCACGAATCCACCCGATGAGCCGCCAGAGACCGGATACGACGATTATGAAACGTGACAATCCCCCCCATGGCAATGACGCCGAAGCCCCCTGCATTCTGCTCTGCCCCGGCCAGGGGGCGCAGTTTGTCGGCATGGGACGTGAACTGGCCGAGCAATGCGCGATTGCGGCCGATGCGTTCCGCCGGGCCGACGAGGTGCTCGGGATCGACATCAGCAGCGCCTGCTTCGATGGTCCGCAGGAGACGCTCAACCGCACCGATGTGGCGCAGGCCGCCATCTATACCTGCTCGGTGGCCTGTTACCAGTCGGCGGCCCACCGCGGCGAACTGACGGATGCGGCGGCGACCGCTGGCCTGAGTCTTGGCGAATTCACCGCACTTCATCTCGCGGGGGCGTTCGATTTCGAATCCGGCCTGCGGCTGGTCCACCTGCGCGGCCGGGCGATGCAGGAGGCCGCCGAGCAGACCCCGAGTGGCATGGTCGCCCTCGTGGGGGCCGATGAGTCGCAGGCCAATGAACTGTGCGAGCGTGCCCGCGGCGATGGCGTGCTGGTGCCAGCCAACTTCAATGCCCCGGGTCAGGTCGTCGTCAGCGGTTCGAGCGATGCGTGTGAACGGGCGGTGGCGGTGGCCGAGCAGATGGGGCTTCGCGCCACACCCCTGCGAGTGGCCGGCGCGTTTCACTCGCCGATCATGCAGCCGGCTGCCGACCGCCTTGCCGAGGCGATGGAGCAGATGGACTGGCAGCCGCCGCGAATCCCCGTGGTCTCCAATGTGACGGGCCGGCCGCATGATGGCGGTGACCTTGCTTCGATCCGGCGGCGGCTCGTGGAGCAGTTGACCAGCCCGGTGCGCTGGGCTGAGTCGATGCAATGGCTGCTCGACCACCCGCCGCGTGGCTGCGAGCGGTTTGTCGAACTGGAACCGGGCAAGGTGCTCGCCGGGTTGATGAAGCGAGTCAACCGCCGCGTCCGGGTCGTGGCCGCCTCGTCACTGCCCATTCAAACGAGTTGAGTATCCTCTGATCTGTTCTGGAGTGATGAAATGAGTGATTCGACACAGAGACGGGTAGCGCTTGTCACCGGGGCCTCCCGGGGCATCGGGGAAGCCACCGCCCGGGCACTTGCGGCCGATGGGCGGCTGGTGGTCCTTTCAGCCCGGAGCACCGATCGGCTCGAGGCGATCAAATCGCAGATCGAAGCCGATGGCGGGCAGGCCGCCGTTCAGCCCTGTGATATCGCCGATCACGAGGCCCTCGCGGGCCTGGTCGAGCAGGTGGCCGGTGATTACAAGCGGCTGGATGTGCTGGTCAACAACGCCGGAATCACCCGCGACAACCTGATGCTGCGGATGAGCGATGAAGAGTTCGACGAGGTCATCCATGCAAACCTGCGGTCGGTATTCATCGCCTGCCGGGCGGCGCTGCGGCCTATGATGCGCGGCAAGTGGGGCCGGATCATCAACATCGGCTCGGTGTCCGGCCTCGTAGGCAACGCCGGGCAGGCCAACTACGCCGCGGCCAAGGCCGCCCTCGGCGGGTTGACGCGCTCACTCGCCCGCGAAATGGCCAGCAAGGGCATCACCGCCAACGTGGTGGCCCCCGGATTCATCGAGACCGGCATGACCGAATCACTGCCCGAGCAGGTCAAGCAGGGCGCCCGCCAGGCCACGGCGGTCGGCCGGTTCGGCCAGCCCGAGGAGGTCGGCGCTGCCGTGGCCTTTCTCGCCGGTGAGCAGGCGAGTTACATTACCGGGCAGGTGCTCGCGGTCGATGGCGGCATGACGATGTGTTGAACACCCCGCACCGCACCGCATCCGGCACCAACCCGGCTCAAGGCCACCAAAAGGGGGGCCGGCGGCCCACAATAGATTTGGCAGTCATGCGGCGGATAGATATAGTCTACGCCGTCATGGCTCGGACCCGAAGCGTATCACGGACGATGGACATGCCCGCGGCGGCAACCGCCGGCAATCCGAACCCTGGCACACGCGAAGCGGCTGCAAATACCGGTTCTGTCGGCTCCCGTGGCGCCAATTGGAATGTGCGAACTTCCGGCATGATGGGCGCTACTGAACCCCCCGCAGTCACCGGCTTCCGGCCACGGCCGCAAGGCATCGTCGCCAAGCCGTCCGGTTTCGACCCAATGAGCCTCCCGGCAGGGCTGGCGCTCACACCCGCCCGGATGGTCCCGGCGGGCCGGCCCGCGCCCGGATGTACCGTCACCAACCCTTAACCCCCAAGGACCATCGTCGCCCGTGTCGGCCGGACCGATCCGGCGACACCGGCCATCAGGAGACAAGACCATGGACGAAACCGCGATTGAAGAAAAGGTGATCTCGATCGTCGCCGAGCAGATGGGTGTCGACAAGAAAGAGATCGGCCGCGAGACGAGCTTCGTCAACGACCTCAATGCCGACAGCCTCGACACCGTCGAGCTGGTGATGGAGTTCGAGGACGAGTTCGGCACCAGCATCCCCGACGAGGAAGCGGAGAAGATTCAGACCGTCGGCGATGCCATCGAGTACATCCGCAAGAACCTCGCGCCGCAGGAAAGCAGCGAAGGCTGAACGGCTCGATGGATGCCCACACCGGCATCCATCGGCGAGGCGTGCGGACCGGGGTGGGCAGCCCCGTCCCGGTCCGCACGCACCACGCCGCATGGCGAAAGTGAGCCCGATGAGCAAGCGTCGCGTAGTGGTCACAGGCATGGGCTGGGTCACCTGTCTTGGCACCGGCATCAACGAAGTCTTCGACAAGTTCGTCGCCGGCACCAGCGGGATCACTCCCATCACCCGGTTTGAAACCGGCAGCTATGACACGCGCTTCGGTGGCGAAATTCGCGATTGGAACGGGGCCCCCAACCTCGACCGCCGCGAAGCCAAGCGCCTCGACCGCTTTGCCCAGTTCGCCATGAGCGCTGCGATCGATGCCGTGCGCGATTCCGGGGTCACCTTCGACAAGGAAAACCCCTGGCGATGCGGCTCGGTCATCGGCACCGGCATCGGCGGGATGGAAGAGTTCGAGGCCGGCTATCGCAAGTTCCTCGAGAAAGGGCCAGACCGGGTCAGCCCGTTCATGGTCCCCAAGCTCATGTGCAATGCTGCCAGTGGCAACGTCTCGATCTACTGGGGCATCAAAGGGCCCAACTCCGCCGTCACCAGTGCCTGCGCCAGTGCCGCCCACGCCATCGCCGAGGCCGCCGACTGTATCCGTCACGATGCGGCGGACGTGATGATCACCGGCGGCTGCGAGGCCGCCCTTACCCCGCTCGGGCTTGCCTGCTTCATGGCCCTGCGGGCGCTGTCGACCAACAACGATGACCCCGCCGGCGCTTCGCGTCCGTTCGATGCCGACCGCGATGGCTTCGTCCTCGCTGAAGGCAGCGGCGTGCTCGTGCTCGAAGAGTATGAGCACGCACGCCAGCGCGGCGCCCACATCCACGCCGAGTTGCTCGGTTACGCCCAGTCCGCCGATGGCTCGCATATCACGGCGCCGGATGAGAGCGGAAAGGGTGCAGCGTTCGCCATGTCCTCGGCACTGCGCGATGCCGAGATCGACCCGGTGGATGTCGATTACATCAACGCCCACGGCACGAGCACCCAACTCGGCGATGCCGCCGAAGTCACCGCCATCAAGCGCCTGTTCAACGACCATGCCTCAAAGCTCTGTGTCAGCTCGACCAAGAGCATGGTCGGTCACTCACTCGGCGCTTCCGGTGGCATCGAGGCCGTGGCCACGATCCGGATGCTCGAGACCGGCGTGATCCATCCGACCATCAACTATGCCACGCCCGATGAAAAGTGCGACCTCGATTTCGTGCCCAATGTCGCACGCGAGAGGAATATCCGCACCGCCCTCAGCAACTCTTTCGGCTTCGGCGGCCACAACGTCTGCCTCGTGCTCGGCAAGCTCACCTGAGCCGCTATCCCGACACATCCGCATTCACAATGCACGCGGCCCAGCCAGGCGCCGGGCTACAACATGCCAGACAATGCCCATCAGGGCCGCCCCGCCACCGATCGCCCAGTAAAGCGGCGGCACGAACGCTGCCAGCAGAAGGCACCCGAGCAGCCCCGCCACGGCGATGCTGCGCGGATACAACCGTTGCCCGGCAGGCAGGCGCAGCGCCGCGGCGTTGGTCAGGGCATAGTAGATCAGCACGGTCAATGCACTGAGCGACCAGGTCGCCCGCACATCACCGATCAGCACCAGCGCTGCGATCACCGCGCCCACCACCAGCACGGCAACCCAGGGCGTGGTCGCCGCGTGGTTCAGCCGCGCCGTGGCCGCCGGCAGGTCGCCCCGCCGCCCCATCGCCAGCACGATGCGCGACAGGCCCAGGATCAGGTTCAACAGCACCCCGAGCAGCGCCGCCGTGGCCCCAAGCGCCAGCAGCCACGCCAACCAGGTCCCGCCGAGTTTCTCAGCTAGCAGCGGCAGCGGCGCCGCCTGTCTCGCCGCATCTGCCGCCTCAATCCGGCCGGCGTGCTGCACCAGCACCCACGTCACGAGCATGTAAACCAGGGCCGAAAGCCCCAGCGTGATCACCATCGCCCGGGGGATACTGCGGCGGGGCCCACGGATTTCCTCCCCCATCGTGGCGATGCGGCCGTAACCGGTATATGCCACGAAGATCAGCGCGGCCGCCTGAAGCACCACCATGAAGCCACCGCCACCTGCGCTCCCATCGCCGCTCCCCGCACCGCCACCACCTTCACCCCCGGGACGGGAAGCCGCCGCGGCCGGCTCGGTGACACTCAGCACCCCCCACCCCACCAGCAGCGACAGCGTCAGCAGTGTCAACCCCACGAGCACCGCGTTGGCGGCATTGCTTCGCCGAACCCCGGCCAGCACGAGCCCTGTCAGCAACGCCACCGTGACCAGGGCGATCACCACCAGCCATCGCGCCTGGCCCTCGGCCGTCACCATCCAAGCGCCGGCGAATGCCAGCGCTGCGGTGGCCGCCGAGGCCGACTTGGCACAGAGAAAAAACCAGCCGGCCAGAAAGCCGAGCGAAGGTGTCAACAGCCTGTAGCCGTACTCGTAGGTTCCACCGCTGACAGGGTGGCTCGCCGCAAGTTGGGCGCTGCTGAGCCCGTTGCACACTGCAAGCGCCGCCGCCACCGCCACCGCCGCAAGCGTCCACGGGCCGGCCAGGGTCACCCCCATCCACAGGCTGACGAAGACGCCGCTGCCCAGAATTGCGCCCATGCCAAGCAGCACCGCCCCACCAACACCGATCTGGCGCTGAAGCTGCGGGTACGCTGGGGGCGAGGCTGATTCTTCGGATGTGACGCGTCCCATGATCGCCGATGATAGCACCGGCCATTGCAACGATTTGCTCGATCGAGCATCAGCCAGAGCACACGGGGGAGGGGTGGGATGGCCGCGTTGAGGCGACTACACTTGACGATGCACGTTGTTGTCCCGGCCTGTGGAGGTCCCGATGAGCAAGCTCCCCGCATCGCAGCATGATCGGACAACCGGCTGTGCCTTGATGGCGATGGCGATGGTTGCACTGCTGCTCTGCCCCACCGCCGCGGTGGAGGCTGACGAGCCCGATCCGTTCGGCCCGGCTGCCGTCGGTGATGCGATCGAGCAGGGCACACTCGATGAGCTTCGCATTCAGGCCGAGAAGGCCTTGCAGGACCACCTCGCCACCACCCCGCGCCAGCCGGAGCAGGCCGAGCAATTGATCCGTCTCGCCGCGGTGCGCCAGTTCGCCGGGCATTTCGGCCGAGCGGATTCGGGCGCTGCCTCGCTGACCGAGTCTCAACAGGCCACCCTGCGGTGGCTGGCAGATCAACCGCAGCTTTTCGACACGCTCGCGCTGGCCATGGAGCCGGAGAACGAGCCGGACGCCGTCCTTGATGTGATCGCCCGGCTTCGCGAGGCGGAAAGGGAGCAACTCGAACAGTTCGCTGAACTGACCATCGCCTTTGCCGTCGTCTGGGACAATCCACCGGACCTGCCACACGAACCCGAGGACCCGCTCAATCACGCCGTCGAGCTGTTCCAGTACTACCTCCGCAATCACGAGGGCATGCGTTACGACCTGCGGCGGATGCCGTGGGAGCTTTCGATCTACCTCGCAGCCGGGCAGGCGTCGGTGCAGGAATATCGATGGGTGCGGTCGCAACGTCGCTATGACGGCCGCCAGACACAGGCCATGGGCGAGGTCTACTTCGATGTTCCTTATGACCAGGCCGGCCTCTATACCGGCGAGTGGCAGGGACCGGATGGTCAGCCCTATACGCTTGCGAACCTGCGCAGCGCCGGTGGGGTGTGCAAGGACCAGGCCTATTTCGCCGCGCATGTGAACCGCGCCTTCGGCATTCCGGCGGTGATCTGCGCCGGCCGCAGTGGCCGCGGCGTGGGGTATCACGCGTGGATCGGCTATCTGAAGCCGGATCGCGACGGCGCGGCGTGGGACTTCAACACCGCGCGATACGCCGAGCATCAGTACTGGTCGGCGAGCGTGGACGACCCGCAGACCGGCCGGGAGATGAGCGATGGCGATGTCAGTGCCCGCGGCCGGCTGTTCGGGCTGCCGCTGCGCCAGCGCCTGATGAGCACGGCCATCGTGCGTGTCAAGGACCTGCTCGAGCCCGACCGGCGTGCTGAACTTCTCAAACTTGCCGTTGATACCTCACCGGGCAACCTCGCCGCATGGTGGGCCCTTGCCGACCATTACGGTGGTGAGGGTGCTGACGTGCGCGAGGTCACCGAAATGCTTCGGGTCGTCCGGGAGTTCACACTCAACCGCTATGATGAGTTCGGCTTCGAGTTGTTTATCCGTACGATCCGGGGCCTGCCCACGCAGGTGCAATTCCAACTCGTGGCGAGCAATCACGACATGTTTCGCCGCCGGCCGGACCTCGCATCGCGCTTGCAGATCGTTCAGGCGGCACTGATGGCCGAGCAGGGCAACGAACGCGGCGCGCTGTCGCTATGGACGCAGGTGGCACGCCGGAACGTACAGACCCCGCCGGTGCTGCTCGAGGCGACCGACCGGATCGATGACCTGCTTCGCGAGCAGGAGCAGGTGGACCGCCTGGTGGTGATTTACCGGACGATCTGGGAGCAGATGAACCCTCCTGATCCGAGCGGCTACGCGTGGACGACCCCCTGGTTCCTCGTCGGGCAGCGTTACGCGCAGGCGCTCGAGGACGCCGGCGACCGCGCCACCGCACGCCGTATCCGCGACCGACTCGATGAGCGGGACACCCGGGAAGGCGAGCAGGCGGAGGTGGATCGGGTTGATGGATGAACCGTCGCGCAGCCAGTGCTCAGGGCGGCAGGTGCGCAACCCCGGGCGACCAGACGACAGCGAGCCGTGTCCCGCCGGATTCGCTTCCCTGTCCGGTGCCACCGCCCATCCCGATTCGCGGCAGGCCATTTCCGAATCTTCAATGTGAGACATCGCCGCCGACCGATGGTGGCGTTAGACTGGTCGCAGGCGACGGTGGCGACCGGTCATGCGTAAAAGGTCAGGTCAGTCATGGAGTGGAAAGCAGCCCCCCTGATGGGCGAACAAAGGTGAGGTAGGTCGGATGTCACGAGGTGAGTGGACACGCAGCAGGTATTGGCACTGCCATTTCCTCAACAGTCGTCACCTGCGCGAATCGATCGAATTCACCCCGCCGCGCTCTGCCGATCCCGGTTCCCAAAGTCGCACGGCCTTCCGGCACCTGGCCGACTGGCTCGGTCTCGGCCGGCAGGCGGATCGGCACTGGCTGGTCGAGGCCACAGCCCACCACGCCCGCCGCGACCCGGCGCTGATGCAGGCCGTCCGCCTGATGGTGAAGGAACAGGAATACCACCGCGATCTTCTGGCCCGGCTTGCCCCGACGGCCTCACCGCCACACCCCACCACCGCATCTGAAGGCAGCGGCGAGCCCGCCCAGACCGCACCGCGGCCGCGGCCCGGCTATATCCGCCGGCTGCTGGGACTTCGATTCGAGCTATCCCGCCTCATGCTGTGGCAGGTGCTGCATCTGGAATTGTGCCGACACATCGCCGCGGCGGAGGGATACAGCCCCCCAACCGAGGCGACCGGGGATGAGCAGGATGCTCGTGCCAAGCCAGCGGACGCCGCGCTAGCGGCGGTTGCCGGGCAGTGGCATCGTGACCTCGGCAATCATCTTGCGTTCGTCGCCGAACGGCTGACCGATCAATACGCCGAATTCAACTTCATCCGCCGCAACCTTCGCCGCTGGCGGCTGCGCGGAATGTTCCTGTGGATGGCGGGGATGATGGTGCTTCGCGGCCGCGGTTACCTTACCGCGCTTCACGTGGATCGAGGCGCCCTTTTCATGGGGGCCTGGCGCCGTTTCCGCCGCGTGCTTGAACACGTGGTGCCCTATCACCGAGATGCCCTGCTCGCCGCGCTGCTCGATCAGCAGAGTCGGCCGTGGGATGTACCACCGTTGCATGCCCCCGGTGAGCAGCCGGGCTCGCGCCAGTAGTCGCATCACCGGTTTGCACGAGCAGATGCGCCTATTGTGCGAGGCACTGGCGGGCAAAATCACAGGTCATGTCAATCAACCGCTCGGTGGCCTCGGGCAGGGGTTGATCTTCCTCGAGCGGATTCGGGCAGTTGAAGGTGTGGCTGGCGCCCTCGATCAAGGCCAGCCGGGCACGGGGGCCTGCAGCCTCGGCAAGCGCATGCCCCGCATCGGCGGGAACGGTGTCATCTGCTTCACCGTGGACGACGAGCACCGGCCGTTCGAGTCGGGCGATCGCCTCGATGGGGTCGAACGCGGCGGGCTCGGCCTCGATCTCATCCAGCCACTCCCGGCCGATGCGCAGCGTCTGCCCCGTGCGCGCCGAGGGCGATTCGAGATGGCCCTGCTCGCGCAGGCGCTGCTTCTCAGCATCGCTGAGCGCGGCACTGAAACAGGGCGCCGCCGCGGTAACCACCCCGGCCGGTTGGGCAGCGCCGGCGGTATGAAGGCTACGAGAGGCCGCCAGCAGCGCCGTCACCCCACCGCGGCTGTGCCCGAACCAGACCTGCATCGCCTGCTCACCACCCGGCAGGCGCCCATCGCGGCAGGCTTCGGCCACCATCAGCAGGTCCTGAATCTGCCGGCCCCAGGTATCACGCTCGAACAGGTCCGGCCGCTCGAAGGTGTCCGTCCGTTCGGTCATCCCGCTGTGGCTGAAATTGAACCGATGGGCGACCAGCCCCCGCTGCGCCGCGGCGCGGGCCAGCGCGGGAAAGACCCCATAGTCCTTGTATCCCTTGAACCCGTGACAGATCAGCAGCGCCCCCGCTGGCTCGCTCGCCGGCAGGTGCGTGTTGCCGAAGATCGTCTGCTCATCCGCCCCGGGAAGTTCCCATCGCTGTACGCTCTGATCACCCTGTTCCATCACACGGCTCCTTGCCCGGGATCACCTTCGCGTGCCTCCACAGCACCGAAGCGCCACCTTCGCAGGAATCTGTGGATGGAGCAACTACCGGGAAGTGGGAACGGCGGATGCGTGAGCTACTCCCCAGAATCCTTTCATGGCGTTGAGTACACCTCGCGTGACATGGTCAGCGGG
>PUNN01000110.1 GCA_003552605.1 Phycisphaeraceae bacterium | reverse complement strand
CCTGTGACTGGGGGTTCGCCGCATGGCCATCAGCCGCCCCCGGAAAGACGGCTGCTGACCATGCCACCCAAGCTACATGCGTTTGCCCTGGCCGCGGCCAATGCCGAGCGGACACCGCCGACGGGAGGGTGTTATAATGCTGGGCTGCATCGTTTTACGGCGCGGCCCGGCCACTGGGAGGCCGCTGGCCGCCCCCATGTGCCTTCTGCCCCGGCAGGGCCGTCCCCCGCCGCGCCGGCGCCTCACCCCCGGAACCCGTTCCCGGCCACCGGGATCAACCCTGCGCGAACTGGAGTGGACCGTCAATGGCCAACACCCCCAATCGCACCGGCGCCGCCGATACCCGTGCGGCGGACCCCGGCCTGGACAAGGCCATGGACACCGCCGAACTCGAGGCGGTCGACCCGCCCACCCCGCCGCGCCCCAAGCCCAAGCGTCGACGCTGGACGCCCCGCGACAGCGCCGAACTCTATGGCGTGCGCCGGTGGAGCAACGGCTACTTCTCGGTCAACAACGATGGCAATGTCGCCGTCCATCCCACGCGCAGCGCCACCCGCAGCATTGACCTGCTCAAGCTCGTCGAGGAGATCGGTCTGCGCGGCATCCAGCCGCCGATCCTGCTGCGTTTTCCCAACATTCTCAAGCACCGGCTGCGGCAACTGCACCAGGCGTTCATGAACGCCATCAGCCAGTACGAGTACAAGGGCGACTACCGCTGCGTCTACCCGATCAAGGTCAACCAGCAGCGTCACGTGGTCGAGGAGATCCGTGACTTCGGCCGGCCTTACGGCTTCGGCCTCGAGGCCGGTTCGAAGCCCGAGCTGCTGGCGCTGATGGCGATGGTGCATGATCCGAAGACACCGATCATCTGCAACGGCTTCAAGGATGGCGAGTTCATCGAGGCTGTCATCCTCGCGGCCAAGATCGGCCAGAACATCATTCCCGTGGTCGAAAGCTTCCACGAGCTGAAGCTCATCGCCCACCACGCAGCGCAGCACAACATCCGCCCCACCATCGGCATCCGCGTCAAGCTCGCGAGCCGCGGCGCCGGCCGCTGGCAGGCCTCGGGCGGGGTGCGCAGCAAGTTCGGGCTGTCGATCAGCAAGGTGATGGATGCGGTGGCGTTTCTCCGCGAGCAGGGCATGGATGACTGCCTCAAGCTGCTGCATTTCCACCTCGGCAGCCAGATCAACAACATCCGAACCGTCAAGCGTGCCATCACCGAGGCGGGACGCATGTTCGTCGAGCTCCAACGCGCCGGCGCAAACCTTGAATACATCGATGTCGGTGGCGGGCTCGGCGTGGACTACGATGGCTCGAAGTCGACCGGCGATTCCTCCATCAACTATTCGCTCCAGGAGTATGCCAACGACGTGGTGTACTACATCGGCGAGGCATGCGAACGCGCCGGGGTGGCCCACCCGACGATCATCACCGAATCAGGCCGGGCGGTGGCGGCCTATTCGTCCGTGCTGGTGTTCAACATCCTCCATGTCAACGAGGTCGAGCAGAGCATCGTGCCTGAGAACCTGACCGATGCGCAGGTCGAGGAGATGCCGATGCCGGTGCGCACGCTCTACGATGCCTACAACGATGTGACGGTGGCGAGCCTGCGCGAAGACCTGCACGATGCCCAGCTCGCCTGGGACCAGACGATTCACCTTTTCAACCTCGGCTACTGCTCGCTGGACTACCGGGTGCTTGCCGAGCGGCTGTTCTTCGGCTTCTGCCGCAAGGCGCTGCTGCTCAACCGGCGGTCGGAGGAGCCGATGGAAGAGCTCCGCGACCTGCCGCGATTCCTGGCAGATACCTATTTCGCCAACCTTTCCGTCTTCCAGTCGCTGCCGGATTCGTGGGCCATCGACCAGCTCTTTCCGATCATGCCCATTCACCGGCTCGATGAGCGGCCGAGCCGGCGGGGCGTGCTGGCCGACATTACCTGCGATTCCGATGGCAAAATCCATCGCTTCATCGGCCGTCGGAGTTCCAAGCCGGTGCTTGAACTTCACGAGGTTGAGCACTGGGATGACCCTTCCCGGCCGGATGAATCGGCAGAGTATTACATCGGTGCCTTCCTCGTAGGGGCCTACCAGGAAATCCTCGGCGACATGCACAATCTCTTTGGTGATACCAATGCCGTGCATGTCAGCCTCGGCGCCGATGGCCGGCCGCGCATCGACGAGGTCATCGAAGGCGATACGGTTCGTGATGTGCTCAAATACGTGCAGTACTCGGCCGATGACCTGAAGCGGCAGATGCGACAGCGCATCGAATCAGCGGTGCGGCAGAAAAAGATTTCACTCGATGAATCGAGGGCCCTGTGGCGCTTCTACGAGACCGGCCTGGAAGGCTACACGTACCTGGAGTAGCCCCTCGGGAGAGCCCCTTTCTCACCCGTTCATGGGCAACGGAACGGACCGCAATGCCACACCTGACTCAGACAGCGATTGAGCCGGAAGCGGCGCGGGCCAGGCTCGTGCCGCCGGGCAGCTTGGCCGCGCTCGCCGAGGCTGCCCGATGCGAGGACATGGGCGAGCCGCCCACGGACCCGACCAGCGAATTGCTCGTGGATGCCGAAGCGCGCATCGAGGCGATGTTTACCGCCCGGGCGCCGGGACGACTTTGCGGCGGG
>PUNN01000204.1 GCA_003552605.1 Phycisphaeraceae bacterium | reverse complement strand
TAAGATAATTGAAATATCCTATATAGACATCTCCATCAAAAACTTCTGTTATTTTACTATTTCTAGAATTAACAGCGTTAGTAGAAATATAAATGGAGTTTCTTAAGCTTGATCGGGTTGCCCCTCCATAAGGATAAGCCTTTGTTCTTCTTCTAGCTAAAACTCCCATAGAAGTAGTTGCTGGAATGGAAGTCTTCAAAAGCTTAGTAGATCCCTTTGCTCCCAAACCCTGTGAAGAAGCAGGACTTATTAAAAAAACAGTGTTTAAAATGGTGTAGTTCTCGAATTGGTAAGAATGATTAATATCTTGAATATACCAATGATCTCTGCTAGCTTCTATCTCTCTTCTTCTATTATCACTGAAATCAGAAGGAAAAAATGTCTGTTGATAATATCTAGCATTCTCAATATAGTTTGAGTTTGTGTCGTCCTGGAATCCCCAAAACTGTTTAACGTCTTCTAACTCACAAGTTGAGATAAAATCCAGTCTATCTCCTTGTACTCCTTCGAGATTATTTACAAGATGTTCTACTGAAGTATACTCAAAAACATCTCGATCGAGAATACTTCCAAGCATATTATGAAAGTACAGTTCATTTTCATTCTCTGAAGAAGCAGGAAGTCCCCCCAACATCCCCATATCAATCACAGTTCTGTTCTCCCTATCTCTTTCGACTCTAACTATCTGGTAAGAAACTATATCTTCAGGAAGATTAGTTACTTTAAATACTGGATAAAGCACATTAGCATATACTGAAGTAATTCCGGCATCTTCCTCTATAGTAAGTAGGTTATAATTATTTTGAATTACATTAGAAGCTCCAGATTCTACTTCTTCTTGGTAATCTCCAGAGTCTATTACTTTAAACTCTGTACTGCCTACAGAAATATCATTCCAATAATAAGCACTTAGATCGACGTAGCCATTAACTGCTTGGTCTTCAAATCTTACTTTTAAAGTATCCATATAACCTGCAGAACCTTCTTCATAGCTAATTTGAGTTAGCTTAATAGTTCCAAAAGGTTTATTGTTGTTAAAGACTGCTTTGAAATTTTCTAGATCACTTTGAGGAATAGAGCTGTCAGTACTATTAAAAACAACTCGTCTAGACTCTGTTTGGTTGTTTTTCGAAAACTCAAGAGTAATGTCCATTGAGTTTTCAGGATGATGCGTCATTCTGAATCTCATATAACTATAGGCAAACTGTTCGTGTACAGCAGAAAAACCTGGTACTTCGACTTCTTCTATATCATCAGAAAAGTCAGGCATCCTGATATCGTCTATCCACTTAACAAAGGAGCTTCTGCCTTTCTTATCATATCCCACAAGACCAAACCTATAAATCTCATCTCTTTGGTAGCCTACATACTTAGAAGCCAATTCCCAATTAGCATAACTACCATCCTGAGCACTAAGAGTTTTAATATAAGGTTCTCCTATATCCTCTCCCTGATCTATTAAAAGCTTTTTAGTTCTAAACCAGTACTCTACATTTTCTCCTTTTCCTCCTAATACTGGTTGATTATCCGTAGTCTTGAGCTCTGAATGATATTTATACCTAAAGTTCTGGTCTGAGTCGTTTTCTAAAAGATTGTAGGGATTTTTAATATCGTGAATCTCAGTGTAAGCTTCTTCATTAGAATTATACCTAACAGCCCTAGCATTGTAATCCATATCAAAAGACTCTTCTAGAGTATTGCCTACAAAGAGGTAGTTATTTTTGGTCTCCCAAGTGCTGGGAATTATATCTAACAACAGTTCAGCAAACTCTTCAGAAGCCATCTCTTCAAGTACTTGAGTTCCTCTATCAGTAATTATTAGACCTCCTGAGTCAGGAACTATGGTTTCTTGAAAGACTTGGATGGCTGGCTCAGCTTGAAACTCTTCGTACAAAATTCTTACTAGTCTTACTCTGTCAAATTCTCTAGAAGGGTTGGGAATAGTAAACCTTACTCCACTACTAGTAGTTTCTCCTATATCACTTCCCTGATACAGACGTACCTGACTAGACTGGGAAGAGGTTGTAGTATTTATAAAATTACTTACAGGAGAAAACAAAGTTTCTGATCCATTGAGATTATAATATTGGTAAGCATACTGAACTCTCCCTGCTTTGAGTTGGCCTGAAATAAGCTCTACATTAGTAATAGGAGAGAATGTAGTATGAGGTATTAGACGAAATTTATTTATGTCATAGTTTTGAATATCTTCGTCTTCAAGATTAACATGAAATATACCAGACTCTCTGTCAGTAAAATACACTTTCTTAATTTGTGTAGTCTCTCTGGTAGCAATAACTTTAAGAATAGTATTACTAGTGTATCCAAAGTTTCTACTTAATTTAATATATCTACTGGTAGGAGCTGTTAAAACTAAGGGTCCTTGTGGATCTATGTCATCTAGGGGAATTTCAAAGATATGAGTAGTACTGCTAGTGTTATTATGAGCAAAGATAATTAACCTAGAATCAATTTCCCCAAGACCTATAATAGTAATACCCCCTCTTTCAGAGATTCTAACTACTTCTTGATTATATTCAATACTACTAACAGCTTGAGCACTATGAGCTTTGTCTCCTCCAAGAAGCCTGAAGTTTTGGCTTTTAACCATCTTCGTATTATCATACTTGTTTA
>PUNN01000244.1 GCA_003552605.1 Phycisphaeraceae bacterium | reverse complement strand
CCGGACGCTGCCGATCACGCGGCTTGTCCGCGGCAACCGGCCGGCGAATCCTTCTGACCTCGAAGTCGATATGCCCACTCTGGCCGTGATGGGCCAGCGCATGGCCGGGCATCTGGTCAACCGCCAGCGACGCGATGGTGCCTTCACCGGCACCTACGAGCCTGCCCGTGACAATGAGCCCGGGGTGGCCTCGCCTGGCGATACGGCCCTGGCGCTGTATGCCCTGGTGCGGCGGCTGGAGTGGGTGGCCCGGTACGATCCGGACCGGCAGCAGATACGCGAGTTGCAGGATGCCTGCGAGAACGCGGTCGATTATCTCCGTCGCCTGCACCGGCGGTCGCCCGAATCGTACACCCCCGCCACGCGCGCGCTGTTGCTGCTGGCGCTGGTCGATGGCTCGGACCTTGCCGGCTATCGCGATCTTCGTGATCGCATGGCACGTGAACTGACCGACCAGCAGGATGAGTCTGGCGCCTTCACGGGCCCGGATGAGGATGGCCGTCGTACGCGATTGAGCAATCACGAGCAGGCCCTGGTCGCCGCGGCGATCACCGCCTATTACGCCGCGACGGGTGATGAGCGTGCCCGGGATGCCTCGGAGGCCGGCCGGGACTTTCTCTGGGATGACCTGTGGCCGGAGCTTTCATCCGGCTCACGCCTCGAGCTGATGCCGTGGGCCGGCATGCTCGAACTGCGCGCTCAGCAGCGGGCCCTCGCGGCAGGGGAGAGTGACCGCGAGAAGGCCAAGCGTGCCGTCCGCGCGGGCCGGCTCGAGGCCCTGGGTGAACGTCTGCTGGCGCGGCAGGTGCGCAACGTCCCACAGGATGGGCCGTCGGATGTGCTCGGCGGGATGGTCTTTGCCCGCCGCGTGCCAGACAACGCCGTGCCCAACCCCGATTGGCGTACCGCCCATGCACTGACGTACCTCGCCACGACGCTACAGATCGAAGGTGCGATCCCGGAGCACGAGCGCAACCAGTGGCTTCTGGCCTCGGGTCGCGCGGCGGGATTCCTCAGCCAGTTGATGTACGATGACCCTTCGCTCTATTACGTTCGCAACCGGTCCATGGCCCTCGGGGGCGTCCGTGTCCGGCTGTGGGATAGCCGGTTGCCGCTCGGCCCAACGGCAATGGGGCTAGTGGCGGTCAGTGAATTGCAGCAAGGCATCCTGCCTTAGCTCGATGCGGTGTGCTGCCCACACCGCGGCGGCCCTGTCAGCCATCCGAGCGCGCCGCGGCCGACCCATGGCTAGAAATTAGGCACTCCGGGGCATGGTGCGCGGTTTCGAGGCATTTGCGTGAATGCCACGATCGAATGCCGGGGTCGATGCGTAAATGTAAGTCAAGTTCTCCCAGTGTGTTCTGTCGAATGTCGATTTTATGGTCACTTCGGCACGGCAATTGCTCCTCTTACGATATCGCCGCGAATCGTGCTGCTGAAAGTGGCAGAGGATGCGGCGGTGGATGCCCGGCCCGGCACCGCCAAGGTCCGTGCCCGGCAGGGGATCGCAGGGATTGGTTACCGGCCAACGGAGGTCGGTGGTGCCTGCGATTCAGCGTGGTGGCGGCCGGGTTCGTGCCCCGGCTCGCCGCCGGAGTTTCTTGAGTCCTCCTTTTGAAAGGAACTATCGTGACGCCCAAGGATGTGATCGCACTGGCCAAGGAAAAGGGAGCGAAGATTCTGGATCTGCGCTTCATGGACTTTCCCGGGATGTGGCAGCACACCTCGTTTCCCATCTCGCAGTTGACCGAGGAATGCTTCGAAGAGGGATTCGGCTTCGACGGCTCTTCGATCCGCGGCTGGCAGGCAATCAACGAGTCGGACATGCTGCTGCGGCCGGTGCCCGAGACCGCCTTCATCGATCCGTTCTGCAAGGAGCCGACGCTGGTGATCATCTGCAACATCGCAGACCCGATCAGCGGCGTCGACTACACCCGCGACCCGCGCAACATCGCCCGCAAGGCGATCAAGTACATGGAGTCGACCGGCATCGCCGACGCCTGCTTCATCGGCCCGGAAGCCGAGTTCTTCGTGTTCGATGATGTGCGCTACGATGCCCGATCCAATGCCTCGTTCTACTTCCTCGACTCAGTGGAAGGGGCATGGAACACCGGTCGCGAGGAGCCTGGCGGCAACCTCGGGCACAAGCTTCGCCACAAGGAAGGCTACTTCCCCTGCCCGCCCTCGGACACACTGATGGACATCCGCACCGAGATGGTGTTGCACATGCTCGCGTGCGGCATTGATGTCGAATGTCACCACCACGAAGTGGCCACGGGCGGCCAGGCCGAGATCGACATGCGCTTCAGCCCGCTCGTTCACATGGGCGATCAGCTTGTCAAGTACAAGTACATCGTCAAGAACACCGCGCTCAAGTACGGCAAGAGCGCCACGTTCATGCCCAAGCCGCTCTATGCCGACAACGGCTCGGGCATGCATACCCACCTGTCGCTGTGGAAGGGCAACCAGCCGCTGTTCGCCGGTGATGGCTACGCCGGCCTCAGCCAGACGGCGATGTATGCCATCGGCGGTGTGCTCGCTCACGCCCCGGCCATCCTCGCCTTCACCAACCCGAGCACCAACAGCTACAAGCGGCTTGTGCCCGGCTACGAGGCGCCGGTGAACCTCGCCTTCT
>PUNN01000519.1 GCA_003552605.1 Phycisphaeraceae bacterium | reverse complement strand
CCAGGCGAGGCATCCCGCCGCGCCCGCGGCCTGCGCCGGCTTTGAAAAGACCCCGCCGCAGGGCGACGGGGTCGGGTCCGAACGGGATACATCACAGGCATTGGGCAGATCACGGCTCGCGACCGATGGCGTTGTTCAGCGCGATCAGCGCGTAGCAGGTGACAAGCTCGGGATTGCCTTCCATGTAGCGGTCGGCCATGTTGACCCAGGAGCCATCTTCCTCCTGTCGTTCGGCAAGCTCGCGGGCGAGCTCGCGCTGCCAGTGGATCACGTCGCCATCGGTATCACGCACTTCCGTGCCCCACGCGGCGAGGGCACGGCCCATCGTCATCAGGTAGTAGAAGTAGCCGTTGTACTTGATATCCTCGGGGTTGCCCGGATTGTAATCGACCGTGAAGTTGCGGCGGACCCATTCGTACGCCGACCGGACACGCACATCATCGCGGTCAAGCTCGGCGTAGATGTAGGTCTTGAACATGGCATAGGTCATCGAGCCGTAGGTCTGGAGCGGCTCATTGTATTCACCGCCTTCTTCGATGATCTCGCGTGCCTCGGGGCTGGCACGCGATTCAGGCACGCCAATGTGATCGCTGCTCAGGCTCGTGGCGTAGATGGCGCCGCCATCGTTGACGATTTGATCGCCGAACATCTCGTTCTCTGCAATGCCCTGCAACCGGCTGGTATAGCGCACCAGTTCGACGAAGGCCGGGTCTTCGCAATCCACCCCGAGATCACGAAACGCCTGCGCGGCGATTTGCGTGTTCGAGCCGTCCGGCCGGCCATGTCGGCCATAGCCGAAGCCACCGCGATAGGGGTGGTCCTCGGTGATGCGGTTGCCCTGCGGGTCCTCGCGATCGCCGGTGTACTGAAGCGATCGCAGATACTTCTCGCCTTTCTCAATGACTTCTGCCACCCGCGGATCGCCGCGAACGCGCGACAGGGCGGAAAGCGAGATCGCCGTGTTGTAGACCGGCAGCGTGCGTTCGCTGTAAATGCCGCCATCATCGCGAACGGTGCTGAGGATGTATTCGATCCCCTTCTGCACCGCCGGATCGTCCTTGCCGATGTTGGGCTGATCGAGCATGACGGTGACCGCGAGCGCCGTGATGGCCGGGCCGACCTCGGGCGACCATGAGCCATCCTCGTTCTGCTGCTCGCGGAGGTACTCGATGCCCTTGCTGATCGACTCAACCGCGAGCCGGTAATGCTCATCGTCGATCGAGGAAGCGCGGGCCGGCATGATCGCCGATGCAGCGAACATCGCCGCGGCAAGGACTGCGGTGGATGTACAGAGTGTGGCTTTTTGCATGTGTGAACTCCTTTGCGTTATCAACTCACCATTCATCGGCGGACCGCGACAACCGCAGGACGCCCCAACCCCTGTATTATTGCGCCCGCGACATCATCGCTGCATGATCTGCACGGGCAGGAACACCGCAGGCGCATTGCACGCCACCCGGCGGCGCAACATGCAGGGCATGCATTTATAAAGCTTGCCACAAAGCCGCCCGTCATGACCGCCCCGGTTTTGACTTCAAGGCGAACGCATGTAGATGCTAAACCGGGTGGCATGGTCAGCGGCTGCCCCCGGAAGCGCAGCCGATGGCCATGGCGGCCTGTGATTGGGGGTTCGCCGCATGGCCATCAGCCGAAGACGGCTGCTGACCATGCCACCCGAGCTACATGTGTTTGCCCTGGTTTTGACTTGGGGCTACACCAGCCCCGCCGCGCGGGGCAGGGCCATCGACAGCCAGGGCCAGTAGGTGATCACCAGCAGCCCGATCAGCATCGCCAGGAAGAAGGGGATCATCGGCCGCACCACCTGGGCGATTCGCACCCGTCCCACCCCGCAGCCGACAAACAGGCATGTGCCCACCGGGGGTGTACACAGGCCGATGCAGAGATTGGCGATCATGATGATGCCGAAGTGCACCGGGTCCACCCCAAGTGCCACCGCCACCGGCAGGAAGATGGGGGTAAAGATGAGCACCGCCGGGGTCATGTCCATCACCGTCCCCACCGCCAGCAGCGTCAGGTTGATAATCAGCAGCAGCAGCAGCGGATTCTCCGAAAGTGCAAGCAGCGCCTCGCTGACCTGCTGCGGTATCTGCTCATGGGCCAGCAGCCAACTCAGGGCGCGGCTCGTACCGATCAGCAGCATGACCACCGCCGTGGTCACCGCCGCGCGGACCAGAATCCGCGGCAGGTCCGCCACCTTCACCTGCCGGTAGAGCCCCATGGCCAGTACCAGGGCATAGAGCGCGGCGACCGCCGAAGCTTCCGTTGCGGTAAAAATGCCGGCGAAGATGCCTCCGAGCACGATCACGATCAGAAACAGGCTGAGCACCGCGCGGCGGAAGGCACTCAGCACCTGCCACACACTCGGCGCCCCGACATCAGCCGCCACCCCGCCCGCCCCCGCAGGCATCCGCAGGCTCGCCAGCAGGCACACCCCCAGCAGGCACAGGCCCATGAAGATGCCCGGCAGGATGCCCGCCATGAACATCGCCGGCACGCTCGGCCCGGCGATCACGGCGTAGACGATCATGATGTTGCTTGGGGGGATGATCAGGCCGGTCGTCGAGGCAGTGGTCGTCACCGCCACGCTGAACGGCCGCTTGTAGCCGTGGCGGGT
>PUNN01000467.1 GCA_003552605.1 Phycisphaeraceae bacterium | reverse complement strand
GGCATCAAGGCGAACACGGGTCAACCCCAGTTCGCCGAGCCGGTCGGCAAGGCGCATCGTGGGCGGTCCATCGAAGCCGTTGGATTCTGAGTGTCGGCCAATCACGATGCAAGACTCTTCACGGTCACCGCATCAAGCAGCGATTGAACGCGCAACAGCAGTTCGCGCGGGGAAAAAGGCTTGGTCAGCACTTCGACAACCTGCTTCTCAGTCTCCGGCGAATGGGGCATGATCAGAGGCATGCCGGTCAGCACCAGAACCGGTACATCCGTGAGGGCAGGCCGGGCGCGCATGAGCTGGCACAGCTCGAGGCCATCGACCTCGGGCATGACGTAGTCGGTGATGACAAGGTGCGGCACCCACTTCTCGGCCAGCTCCAGCGCCTCAATGGCATCACCGGCCTCGAACACGTTGAAGCCGGCGGGAGCGAGTTTAACGCTGATTACCTGCACAATATGCGGCTCATCATCGACAACCAGGATTCGAGGTTGAGCGGACATTGTGTGTTCCATGCATCTCATCGCATCCTCCCGGCTGGCGGATGAAGCAGACAAGCGATATTTCCTGTCAAGGTATCGACCAGCGGCAGAGGGACGTCAACCATCAGGCGGAACGCTGGATGAATCGACTGGCATAGGAAAACACTCAGGCCATCCGGACAGGTTGTAGGGATCGTGACACTGATGCAGAATGAAGGGTAATGGACTGTCCTGAGTACTCTTCTGTGTCAATCTGTGACATCTGTGAATAACCCCTTCGGCTGAGCAACATGAATTGAGAGAGTGAGCCACAGATGGCGCAGATGGCTACAGATGAAGGAGGTTCGCGGCTGCACGCGATCAAGCAGGCTGCAATGAACGTGACGTCAGGGGTTACGGGCGTTGCAGCTCATCGACATCGTGGGCATCGGCGAGGCGTTGGAGCAGGGCACTGGCGCGGGGATGCTCCGGATGGCGCTCGAGCGCTTCGCGATAGGCTCGCATGGCGGCGCGCGGTCGGCCGGCGTCCTCGAGGGTCAGGCCACGCAGGATCAACGGCGCTGCCTGATCGGTGGCGGCACCGGCAGCGCGATCGAGCGATTCGAGTGCGCGCTCGAGATCGCCGCGCTTCTTCCACACCATCCCGGCAAGGAGGTACCCTTCGTGTCGACGCGGTGCAAGGTCGATCACCCGCTCGGCGGCGCGAAGCGCACCGGCCATATCGTCGGCATACCAGCACGCCTCACCGAGCTTGATCCACACCGAGGTGTCGGTCGGTCGGTCGTTGGCAAGGTTCAGCAGCACATTGCGGGCATCGTTGGCACGGCCATGGGCGAGGTAGGCACGTACGAGGCTGAACTGGATGTCGCGGCGGTCACGGGTTTCAGGGTGCTCGCTCAGCTTCTCGAAGGTGTTGATCGCGGCATCATGCCGGCCACCGGCCATCTTGGCAAGGGCGAGTTCTTCCCGGATCGTGGTGTCGTCGGGGGCGAGAACGGTGGCGCGGCGGTAGTACTCGATGGCCTGGCCGATCTCGCCGCGCATCAGGTGAATCTGCCCGAGGGCGGCGCGCAGTGCCGCGTTGCCCTCGAAGTAGACCAGCCGCGACTCGAGCAGCTCGAGTGCTTCATCCTCGCGGTCGAGTTCAAGCAGCATTTCCGCAGAAGCGAGCAGAAAAGCGGGGTTGTCCTGCACCAGGTGCCATGCGTTGCGGTAAGATTCGTAAGCATCCTCATGGCGCTCCCAGCGCTGGAGGACGATGCCGCGGTAGTAATGTGCCTCGGGGTGGTTCTGGTCAACCTCCAGCGCGTTCTGGAAGAGCTGGTTGGCCCGGTCGAGATGGCCGCGCTCCAGGGCGATCCGGCCGAGCAGGGTATACATCCGCGGGTCGGATGGATGCAGGTTGAGCGCCTCGCCGACGCTCCTTTCCGCCGTATCGAGATCACCGGCGTTGAAGCGCGAGACCGCTTCATCGAGGATCATCTGTGAGCGGACCTGCTTCCACCGCGCTGATGCCGCATCGGTATGCTCTTCATGGGTCTTGCCGGCGCAGGCAACAAGCCACGCAGGCGAAGCAAGCAGCGCGAGCGTGAAGAGGCAGGTCAGCATGCGGCAGGCGTTGAATCGGCGGTTCATGGTCGACTCCGATCTCGTGTGGCTGCTTCCAGTGGGGCTTGTCAATCCCTATCGGCTGAAGGCAACTTCTTCGTGCAAAGGGACGACGGCACGGGTGATATAGGACCCGTGCCGCCGTTACGTTCACATCAATGCGAGCCCTTCTGTCGGCTCATTCATCGGTGAAGTCATCGAACAGGTCGAAATCCACCACCGTGGGTATCTCGATCTGTGGCTCGGCTGCCTGCTCCTGCTCGACAGCGTCATCATCATCCGCGGCGACGTCGACTTCACTCGTGGCGTCGGCATCTTCGGCCTCGTCGGCTTCCTTGCGGGCCGTGGCATCGACGTCTTCTTCCGGTTCATCCCGCTCGTCATCATCCTCACGCGCCGGGTCATCTTCAAACTTCGGCGCCGACTTTTCATGGATGAACTCATCGACGGCACGGCGGAGGCCTTCATACTCAGTGTAGAAGTCGCGCTTGCCGCTGAGCTTCTCTCGCAGCTCGCGTGCGGGGATGAAGCGCGGGTCGATCGAGAGTGCCCAG
>PUNN01000401.1 GCA_003552605.1 Phycisphaeraceae bacterium | reverse complement strand
CCGTTCCTGGCCACGCGGTAGGGGGTGAGCAGGAAGCCGTAGTCATCGACCTGCGAGTAGATGCCCAGCGAGCAGATCAGCCCGATGTTGGTCCCTTCCGGGGTCTCGATCGGGCAGACGCGGCCGTAGTGGGAGATGTGCACATCGCGCACCTCGAAGCCGGCGCGCTTGCGGTTGAGCCCGCCCGGGCCCATCGCCGAGAGCGTCCGCTCATGCTTGAGCTGGCTGAGCGGGTTGGTCTGGTCGACCACATGGCTCAGCTCGCTGCGGCCGAAGAAGTGCTCGATGGCGCTCGATATGGACTTGCTGTTGATCAGGTCGGCGACCTTGGCAAGCTCATCGGGCTCCTTGACGCTCATCCGCTCCTGCACGGTGCGGCGGAGCTTGAGAAAGCCCTTTCGCATCTCCTCGACGGCAAGCTCATCGAGCGTGCGCAGCCGGCGGTTGCCGAGGTGATCGATGTCATCGACCCGTGCCTTGTTGCGGCTCGAGCGCAGGTCGAGGATGTACTTGATCACGTGCAGGAAGTCCTCGCCACGGAGCTTCATATCGGTCGGTTCGACCGGAAGCTCACGTCCCGCACTGAAATAGGACTTAAGGTGCTTAGCAAACGAACTGTTCGCCGCATTGCCCTTGAAGTGATACTCGAGTCGCTGCGCAAGGCCCTCGCCGCCTCGGGGGCCCGCTTGGCCGACGTACACCACACGGCTTCCAACACGGTACAGGTATACCCCAGGCTGCTTCGGTGCCTGCTTGAAATCAGAAGGCGAGTGCCATGACAAAGCCTTCGCCTGCCGATATTTCTCCACAAGGCCCGAAAGCTTGCCTTTGGCTGCATTCCAGCTATCCTGGAATGCCTCGGGGTCGCACTCTTTTCCGTCCTGATCCTTGGGACGCATGACGTTAAAGAACGGCATGCACTCGCGCGAGTCCGCAATACCTTCCGGATCCGCGTGATCCAGGATCAGTCGGCCCTCAAGTAGATTGAGAAACGCATCCAGATCTTCACGTTCCTCGACGGGAACCCAGGCGACTTCAGCGCGCTTCATGAAATCGTCGAAGGAGCGGAAGGGTTCCGACCAGAGGTCGAACTTGCGGTTGATGCGGAAGCGGCCGACCTTGCCGAGGCGGTAGCGGTTCTCATCGAAGAACTTCTCGGCGAACAGGTCACGGGCCTTGTCGACCTGCGGCGGGTTGCCCGGCCGCAGCCGCGCATATAGCTGAAGCAGCGCCGCCTCGTGCTCACTGACCTCCATGCCATCGAGATTCGCCTGCTTCTCCTCGGCGATGGTGTTGAGGATCAGCGGGTCGGAGGCGTCGATGATGACGCTGACCGACTCGAGGCTCGACGCCATCACCTTGTCAATATTCGTCCCGATCTGGTGGCCGACGGCGACGACTTCCTCGCCGCTTTCGGTGTCGATGATGGGGGCCGCGGCGTAGTGCTCGGGCTTGAGCTCCTTGACCGGCAGCTCGACCACCTCGTAGAAGGCCCGCAGCAGGGCATCGGTGGTGGCGAACTGCTCATCGACGGCGCGCAGGAAGGTGGTGGCGGGGATCTTCGTGCTCTGGTCGATCCGCATCGTGAGCACGTCCTTCTTGGTCACCTCCAGTTCGATCCACGAGCCGCGCTCGGGGATGATCCGGGCCGAGTGCAGCGGCCGGTCGGCCTCAGCGCTGGCGATCGAGAAGTCCACACCGGGCGAGCGGTGGAGCTGGTTGACCACGACGCGCTCAGCGCCGTTGATGATGAACTCGCCCCCGCCCATGAGCACCGGGATCTCGCCGAGGTAGATCTCCTCCTCGGGAATCTCGGCCACATCCTTGCGGACGAGCCGCACGCCGATGCGGAAGGGCATGCCAAAGGTCAGCCGCAGCTCGCGGCATTCATCGGGGGTATAGCGCGGCTCATCGAGCTTGTAGTAGAGATACTCAAGCTGCATGTTCCCGTCGTAGCTTTCGATCGGGAATACCTCGCGCAGCAGCGCCTCGAGGCCGAGCTGGCTGATGCGCTTGTCATGCGACTTGTCAAGCTGAAGAAACCGGTCGTAGGCCTTCTTCTGAACCTCGACAAGATCGGGGACCGGCAAAGCATCCCCATGGCGGGAGTAGTCGCGCACGGTGGTCATGTACATCGATCACCTCTGGTCGTGATGGCACGATGCAGGTACGGGTCGCAGATAATGTTGGTACGGCGTCCCTGGTCACAACGTTCCGGGTTGGCGGTGGTGAACGGGGTAGTATAGCAGCGGCCGCGGCGGCATGCAACCGGCATGCCAGAAACGCGCGTTCGAGCCCGGATACCCCGGGATGACGCCCGTTAATAGCAATAAACCAATATGAAATTCGCGCCTTTTCGGCCTCACGCGGCACCCCTGAGTCGGCTTCGGACCTCTTTTTTAGCCACAAGCAGCGGAAAGTCAAGCCCTTACGCATTAATCGCCGGGCGAACGCATGTACCTTGGGTGGCATGGTCAGCAGCCGTCTTTCCGGACTGTGTATGTCAACAGGTGGCTGGTTGTGGGGTTGGTTGTGCGTGTTTTTGCTGGTTATTTCGGTGGTATTGTTCATCGTAGGGCACACGGTCTTTCCAGATTCGGTAGAGGATTTTGAGCCATCTCTGTGCGAGGCATCTGAGGGCGG
>PUNN01000029.1 GCA_003552605.1 Phycisphaeraceae bacterium | reverse complement strand
GTGGCATGGTCAGCAGCCGTCTTTCCGGGGGCGGCTGATGGCCATGCGGCAAACCCGCTTTTACGAGCCTGCATGGCCATCGGCTGCGGACAGCCGCTGACCATGCCACCCTGTTTCGCACTTACATGCGTTTGCCCTGGGCTCGCAGAAGCGGCGCGCTTACCACATTGTTCTGTCAGGGGCCCGTGGGCGGTACGCCCGCACCCCAGAAGTAGCCGGCGATGAGCAAGCCGACCGCGGTCACACCGGCGAGCTTGATCAGGCGAACCACTCGGTCGATGGTCAGGTGGTTCTGGTCGGTGCCCGTCAGCGAGCGCAGGTATTGCTGGCGCCAGTGGATCGAGCCGTGACGCCAGCTTCGGCGACGCGTGGGGATGAAGTTCAGGTCCGCCACATCCTGAAGTGCGCCGGCCATTGCATCGACGGCCTCGGCGGTAATCCGGCCGCTCGCAGCGACCGCCGGGTCCGGGTGCGTGCGCGACAGGTGGCAGACGGCAAATGTGTCCGCCTGCCGCTCGAAGCGCCGCGACACCCACCCGAAAATCACGATCCACGCGATCACCGCAGCCACCAATGGGCCGAGTTGCACGAGCGCCGGGTCCCGCATCCAATTCAACCATGCTGGCACCGTGGTGGTGGCTTGTGCCCATTGGTAAAAGCCGGTGCTGGCCTGGTAGGCGGCCACGTTCACCACGGCGAGCATGGCGATGGCCACCAGCAGCATCCAGGGAATGTGTCGAAGCCGTATGTGGCCCAGCTCGTGGGCCATGACGGCCTCGATGCGGCGGCGGGGCATCGCATCCAGCAGGGCATCGGTCAGCAGGATATAGCGGAGGTGTCGCGTGATCCCGATGACTGCCCCGTTAATCATGCTGCCGAAGGTCCGCCACAGCAGCACCTGCCGCACGCGCACACCGTGCTGTCGGCACATGGCGACCAGCCGGTCGCGCAGCTCGCCAGGCGGCAGCGGCACCGTGTCCCAGATCAGCCGTACGATCAGCGGTGCGGTCAGGAAAATGGCCCCCACGCCGCCGAGTACGGCCAGCACCCGCCCGCTTATCCCCAGCACCGCGGCGTCGGCCGGGACCAGCATCGGCACGACCTGAATCCATCCCAGCAGCGCCAGCATCGGCAGTGCCAGCAGGGCGATCTGGTGCCGCAACTGGCTGAGCAGGTACTGGCCCCGGGTGATGATGGGATACACCGGCCCGCCGCTGTCGATCTGGCGCATCAGCGCGGCTTCACGAAGCCGTCGCTCGACCGGGTAATACGCCCACCAGCCCCAGACCAGCATCAGCATGGGCATTGCCAGGATCATCAGGTCATCCACGAGCACTATCTGCCGCATGCCCAGCCCATGGCGGATCACCAGCGGCAGGCCGGAGGTCAGGTCAGCCCCATATGAGGCCAGGATGCCGTAGCGGTAGAGCAACCCCGCGCGGTCCAGTCTCGCCAGCCATCGTCCCCCCTTTGGCCCGTTCAGTCGCGCCAGCACCGCGCGGCCGATCAGCCAGAAGCTCAGCCCCAGCACCAGCTTGGGCAGCAGCACGATCGCGGCCAGTGTCAGGCCCTCATGGGGCGGGTCCGGCAGTGGGGCCGGATAAGGTGGAAGGGTGGCTTCGTAGGCGAAGAGACCGAAGATCAGCGCAAGGATGAACAACTGCCCGTGCATCGGCCGCGCTCCTGTCGGTCACACGCCCCTTCGTGAGCTTCGGGACGCCGCGCCGGCGCCGGCCGGCTGTTCGGGCTTATGGGGATGGTTTCTCCCGCCCTCGCCCCCGGCTCGGGCCGGATCGGGGCCGGTGCGGGGCACCCGGAGCGGATCATAGCCACAGTGATTGGACAGGCCTCCTCCGCCGCGGAATCGGACGCTTGCTCGCCGGCACAGACCCACGGGCCAAGCCTCATGCCTTAGCCGAGTGGCTTGCATCGCGCTCGGCCATGATCTGGTAAAGCTCTTCGCTGCTCTGGCATCGCCGCACACGATCGCGAAGCTCGACATCGGTCAGCATCCGGCTGATGGTGGCCAGGGCCTGGATGTGCGGGCCGGTCTGGTCCAGTGGCGAGCCGAGCAGGAAGATCAGGTCCACCGGCTGGCGGTCAATGGCGCCAAAGTCAATGGCCGGCTTGCAGATACCGGCGGCCATGACCAGCCGATCGCACCCGGCGACCTTGCCGTGGGGGATGGCGATGCCATGGCCGATGCCGGTGGTGCGGGTCTGCTCGCGGCGCCAGACGGCTTCCTTGAATGCTTCGACGTCCGAGATCGCACCGCTGCGAGCGAGCACTTCCGAAAGCTCGTGAATCGCGCCCTGTTTATCCTGGGCCTCGAGGGGCACCTTGATGCAGGAAGGATGTAGGATGTCTGTTAAAAGCATGTTGTGCCACACCTGCCCACGTGGCCCGGAGGGGCGGATCATGCATGCACGACCCCTTCCGTGGGGCCGCGCCCGCGGGGATTTTGAAGCATACCGGCGCAGGCCGGCGCGGGCAAATGGGACTGGAATCGGTGCGGCACTTCGATGGGTGCATGACACTCCTCGCGGGGTGGGGTGGGGGTGATATGCTATACGCGGTTGCCGCTACGGAAGGCGGCAGGTCGGTTTATACAAGGAGGTCCGTGATGCCGGCACTGACAACTCGGG
>PUNN01000233.1 GCA_003552605.1 Phycisphaeraceae bacterium | reverse complement strand
GGCCCGTGCGGGCAGACGGCCGGGCCCGATGCACGGGTGGGCTCACGAACCGGGTCAGATCATAACCGAAGCAGCCCTAAGTGATGTTCGCCCGGTGCCGTCGGTGTCCCGGTCGTCTGCCCGACCGGCCCGCCCCCGCCCCCCCGGAATCGGCCGGGCCGGGCCGGGCACCTGGTCCTGGCCGCCGGCGTACACGGCCCCCACGGCCGGCAGCCCCTCGCCCCCGGGGCCCAATCCGCCGCCGGGACCGCCACGGCCCACGCCGGCAGGATGGGGGAAATCAGGGATCGGCCCACGCCGCGCATCGAAACGCCCCACCGAGGCGACCATGGCTTATACCGTTCTCGCTCGACGATACCGTTCCGCATCCTTCGGCCAGGTGGTCGGGCAGGAGCCCATCGCCCGCACGCTCAGCAACGCCATCAACAATGGCCGCGTTCACCACGCCTACCTGTTTACCGGGACGCGCGGGGTGGGCAAGACGTCCATGGCCCGCATCCTCGCCCGTGCCCTCAACGCCCCCGACACCATCGAGGATGGCCCCACACCGCCCGATCACGATCAATATCCCCCCCTCGAAGTCCAGCAGCGCATGGCCGATGCGATCATGCGCGGCGATGATCTCAACGTCATCGAGATCGACGGGGCCAGCAACAACCGGGTCGAAGAAGCCCGGCAACTGATCCAGAACGCCGGCCTCGCCCCCACCGACAACGCGCAGTACAAGATCTACATCATCGACGAAGTGCATATGCTCTCAACGGCGGCGTTCAACGCGCTGCTCAAGACGCTCGAAGAGCCGCCGGGGCATGTCAAGTTCATCCTTTGCACCACTGAATCGCACAAGGTTCCGGCCACCATTCAAAGCCGCTGCCAGCGGTTTGATTTCAAAAACATCCCCATCGCCCGCATCGCCGACCACCTCAAGCAGGTGCTCGAGCGCGAGAGCCTCGGGGCTGAGGAACAGGTCATCTGGCAGGTCGCGAGACTCGCCAACGGCTCGATGCGCGATGGCCTGTCACTGATGGACCGGCTGATCGCGACCGGGGCCAACCCGATCACCGGTGAAGTGCTCGAGCAGATGCTCGGCCTGCCGCCGCAGCAGCGGATCGCTGCGCTGGTCGATGCTCTCGCCGCCGGCGACGCCGCGACCACGCTCCGGGAAGGGGCGGCGCTGCTCGATGCCGGCATCGCGCAGGATCAGGTCGTCGAGGTGCTGATCGAGCGGCTTCGCCAACTGCTGCTGGTGGCCACCTGCGGGCCGGACAGCGAGCTTGTTGAACTGCCCGAAGAAGGGCGAAAGGAGGCCGCGGCGCAAGCCGGGCGCTTCGACCCACCGGCGCTGGTGTACATGATCGCCCTGTGCGAAAGCCTCTCCCGTCAGATGCGTACAAGCACGCACCCGCGGGCGCTGCTCGATGCCTGCCTCGTCCGCCTCGCGATGGCGGAAAAACTCGCCGATGTCACGGCATTGCTCGAAGGGACGACGGCCACTGCGGGTGGCGAAAAAAAAAAGTAGCGGCAGAGCCCGCAGCGCCTCCCACCGCCGCACATGAACGCCCCGTCGGCCACCCGTCCTCGCCATCTGCGGGCGCCCCGCACCCGGCAGGTCAACCTTCGGCCCCACCGGCCCGGCCCCGCACGCCGCCCACCACGCCATCCCCTTCTGCACCACCGGCCAACCCTGCAAGCGCCGAGACAAACGTGGTCGAGCCCGCGGCCTCCGTGACCGGCTCGATCGAAGACAATGCGGCGGCGGGTGAGAGGGACGATGAGGACCTTGAGCAGGTCTGGCAGCAAGTGCTCGAAGCCATCCGCACGCGCGGGCCGCTGGCCTGGCTGACACGAATGAAGTTGACCCAGCTCGACCGCTCAAGCGCCACCATCGCCCCCACGCCCGGGCAGCGCGAAGTGGTCACTTTGGCCATGATGCGGACCGAGCAGGTCGGGGCCCTGCTTCAGCAGGTGCTCGGCCGGCCGGTGAAGGTGGTGGTGGACCCCGGTGAGGAAGATGCCGCACCCGCCCCGCCCCCACCGGAGACCGAACGGGGGCAGTTGATCCGGGAGGCCATGCAACTGCCGCTTGTACAGCAGCTTAATGAGCAGCTTGGCGCCCGGCTGCTCGACGCCCGCCGCTCCGCCACGGCAGGCGGTAACCGGGGCGATCACGACAGTGCTGTGACCGACCCTACAATGGATGACGAGGACCACGATGTTTGAAAATCTCAAGAACCTGAAAAACCTGATGGGCATGATGGGCCGTCCTGATGAGGTCAAGGCCCAGTTTGAACGGGTCCAGAACGAACTCGCCCGCAAGCGCGTGGAAGGCGAAGCCGGCGCGGGGGCGGTTCGTGTGGTGGCCGATGGGAAGATGCAGATCGTCAGTGTGCATCTCGACCGCCCCATGCTCGCCACGCTTGCTGGAGAAGGCAGCGAGGCAGACCAGCAGATGATCGAGGAACTGATCGCCGCGGCGACCAACGATGCCCTCGCCAAGACCCGCGAGGTGGTTCAGCAGGAGATGGGCCAGCTTGCCGGCGGCCTTGACCTGTCAGGCCTCGAAAAGCTGATGGGAAACGAGCAACCCGAGGATGACACCCGCGGCGGGGGACATGGCGGAGGTGACGTCGGCAACCGGCGTTGACCCG
>PUNN01000369.1 GCA_003552605.1 Phycisphaeraceae bacterium | reverse complement strand
GCATGGTCAGCGGCTGTCCGCAGCCGATGGCCATGACGGCCTGTGACGGGGGGTTCGCCGCATGGCCATCAGCCGAAGACGGCTGCTGACCATGCCACCCAAGGTACATGCGTTCGCCCTGCGGGGAAAGGGGATCGGCAGGCGGCTACGGTTGCTGCCCTTGGGCCCGCCGCTGAAGCAAAGCCTGTTCGGTCTTTTCAAGAATGCGCTGGCTGAGGCCGCGATCGCCGAGCACACCCGTGCGGATCTCGATGCGGGTGATGCCCGGGCGGATGCCCCTGATGTCGATGGCGATTCGGTCATCGTCACCGGTACGTGCTGCGAGCATGGCATCTTCTTCGGTCACATCGACGGCAATGTCATCCATGCCCATCTGTTCAAGCGCACTGCGCGCAGCGTCACCAGTCTCGGCCGGTTCTGCTGCGAGATTGTGGCGGAGGGTGCCATCGGAATACTCGGAATAACCGAGCCGCTCATCAGGCATGGCGCAAGCGGCGAGGCTGATAAGGAGGATGGAGCCAGGAAGCGCCAGGGCGTGGCGGGGTCGGCGGTATCTGCGGGTATGCCACATCATGGTTCTCATCTTACCCGATCCGCCGGCAGGGCGCCCCGGACTTCCCGCCTCTCCACCCGGGGACTGCGCGGAGGGGCCGCTACATCATCCCGAGTGTGATCTTTGCAACATCGGACATCTTTTCGGGAGTCCATGGTGGATCGAATACGATGTCCACCTCCACATCCTTGACCTGCGGTACCCGGCCCACAGCGCGGCGAACGGTGACGGGGATTTCCTGCGCCGCCGGGCAGTTGGGCGAGGTCAGCGTCATGACCACCTGCACGTTGTTGTCGGGATCGATGTTGATCTCGTAAATCAGGCCGAGTTCGTAGATATCCACCGGAATCTCCGGGTCGTAGACCTGCTTGATCGCGGCGGTGATCTGGTCGTGCAGACCACCTTCCACCTGCGCTACGGCATCGTCCACGGCCTGTTCGACCTGCGCGATCGGCGAATCGTAGACCGGCCGCGGAGCCGGGTTGTCAGTCCGGCCCACCGAAAGCGGTGTGCCCGGCTTCGCCGCGCCCCCGGCGGGCCCTTGGCCGCCGGCCGAATCGTCGCCACGGTTGCCGGTTGCCGGGCCTCGGGCGTCAGGGGCCTGTTCCCGTGGGTCGGGACGATCCGGTTGCTGTGACTGCTCGCCCATGGTGGGAACTCCTCATCTGCCTACAACACACTACGCACACGATCGCCGCCGGGCAGGCGCTCAAGCAGGGCGGTACCGAGGCGTTCGCGGATCGGTTCGAGCCTCATCCGCTCGAGGGCCTCGGCCGCGAAGGCGAAGACCATGATCGCGGTTGCCGTCGTCCGATCGATGCCACGGCTCTGGAGGTAGAAGATGGCCTTGTCATCGAGCTGGCCGCACGTGGCGCCGTGCGTACACTTGACATCATCGGCGTAGATTTCGAGTTGCGGCTTGGTATGGGCGCGGGCCTTGTCCGAAAGGAGCAGGTTCGCGTTGGTCTGCTTGGCATCGGTCTTCTGCCCCTGCTGAGCGACAACGATACGGCCGCTGAAAGCCGAACTGGCCTCGTCGAGCAGCACACCCTTGTAAAACTGGCGGCTGTCACCGTGGGTTCCCACGTGCTCGACGCGCATGTGATTATCCACATGCTGTCTGCCTGCCGGGACGTAGAGGCCGTTGACGAGGCAGCCGCAGTGATCGCCTTCGAGCATCGGGCGCACGTTGTTACGCACGAGGCGTCCGCCGAACAGTACGGTGTGGCTGGATACATCCGCGCGCGCCTGCTGCGTAATGCCCACGCTCGAGATGTGGAAGGCATCGGCGCTCTCTTCCTCGAGCCGGTAGTGCTCGAGGATGGCATCTTCATCGGCGATGATCTCGGTCACGGCATTGGTCAGGTGGACCGGCCCGGCCGGCGCTGAGCTGACAAAGTGCTCGATAACCGTGGCCTGTGCATTGCGGCCAACAATGATGAGGTTCCGCGGATTGGTCAGCACCGGCTGCTCCGCCGCCTCGGTGTGATAGATCACGTGCAGAGGCCTGCTCAGCACGGCGCCGTCGGGGACGTGGATGTAGAGGCCGTCCTCCATCATCGCGGTGTTGAGCAGTGCAAAGACATCATCCTCATGGCCGACGTGGCGGTCGAAGTGCTCGCCGACGAGGCTCTCGGCCTGTTCGAGCCCTTCGGCGAGATTGAGCACGGTCACCTTGCTGTCGAGCCCTTCGAGGTTCGACAGCGCCGGGGCGAACCGGCCGTTGATGAACACGAGCCGGAACGCATCGAGCCCGTCGATGCGGCCGATGGCCGTCGGGTCCGCGGCATCGCGGGCCGGCGCCGGCGCGGGGAAGGTGAAGCTGGCTTTGCGCAGCGGGTCGAGGTTGGTCTGCCGCCAGTCCTCATCGCGGCTGGCGGGCAGGCCGAGTTCGTTGAATCGCGACAGTGCCGCCGCACGGCGCTCGGTCAGCCAGGCGGGGGACTGCTCGCTGCCGCCCGGGCGCAGGGCGCGGGCGAGCGATTCGAGCGTGTCGGTCTGAGTGTCTGTCAGGGTTGTCATGTGCAGGACCCTCCTTGTATTCAGGCTCCGGCGCCGGCCGGCTGGTTGTCGAAGCTGGCGTAACCTTCGGCCTCGAGCTG
>PUNN01000205.1 GCA_003552605.1 Phycisphaeraceae bacterium | reverse complement strand
GGTCGGCCTTCGGTTCAACCACGGCACGACCGGCACCAATCTACCCTCACCCCAGCCCTCTCCCGCCCCCGGAAAAAGGGGAGAGGGAGCAAGAGCCTTCCGCGGTGCGTGTCATGCACCCCAAGGGGGGCGGTTGGGATTCATGGTTGTGGGTGTGGGTGGGGGGATCGGGGTGGTCGAGGGCAGGGGGGCAGGTCGCGGCGGGTTGCACCGACTATCATCCCGTACAAGCAGTCGCCAAGATGGCTTTGTTGCGGCTCTGTCGTGAGGGGGGCGGCAGCAGCCGTGGGGAGGCCGGGGGGAGCGCAAACTTTTGCAACAGTTGGACTTGGAGAGTTTGCCCGTGGCGGGTAAGATCGGACAAGTGAGGTCGTGTGAATCCTCCGGGGTGAAAGTGAGTCTCAAGGTCAAAGTATGACACAGCATCACACACAATCCGCCGAGGCGGTGACTGCGGCGGGCGCGGCCGTCGCGAGCAATGACCGCGGCATCGATGTAGAGCGGTTGCGGACCGACTTTCCCGTGCTTGCCCGGCAGGTGCATGGGCGGCCGCTGGTATACCTCGACAACGCGGCGACCACGCAAAAGCCCACTGCGGTGATCGACACAATCGACCGCTATTACCGGCAGTACAACGCCAACATCCACCGGGGGATTCACTGTCTTGCCGAAGAAGCCACCGCCGCGTATGAGAATGCCCGCTCGCGGGTGGCGCGGTTCCTCGGGGCCACATCCGAGCGTGAGATCGTCTTCACCCGCGGCACCACCGAGGCGATCAATCTTGTGGCTCAAAGCTGGGGCCGCAGCAATCTCGGCCCCGGCGATGAGGTGCTCATTTCGCACATGGAGCATCACAGCAACATCGTGCCATGGCAGATCGTGTGCGGGCAGACGGGTGCGAAGCTGCGGGTGATCCCGATCGATGATCAGGGGAACCTGGTGCTCGATGGGGTGGATGAACTGCTGACCGAGCGGACGAAGCTGCTGGCCATCACGCACATGTCCAATGCCCTCGGCACGATCAACCCGATCGAGGACTTGATCGAAAAGGCCCATGCGGTCGGGGCAAAGGTGCTGGTGGATGCAGCGCAGTCGGTGCCGCACCTGGGGGTGGACGTGCAGGCGCTTGGCTGCGATTTTCTCGCCTTCAGCGGCCACAAGGTTTTCGGACCGACCGGGATCGGGGCCTTGTATGCCCGATACGACCTGCTCGAGGCGATGCCGCCTTATCAGGGTGGCGGCGAAATGATCAAGCAGGTCAAGCTCGAGGGCACCGAGTACAACGAGCCGCCATACCGCTTCGAGGCCGGCACCCCGCACATTGCCGGCGCGATCGGCCTCGCGGCGGCGATCGACTACATCGATGGGATCGGGCTTGAGAGAATCGCCGAGCGCGAGCGGCAACTGCTGGCCTACGGCACCGAGGCGCTGTCGCAGGTGGCCGGGTTGAAGTTGATCGGCACCGGCCGGCGCAAGGCCGCGGTGCTCTCGTTCGTGCTCGACTTCGCCCACCCGCTCGATGCGGGGATGATCCTCGACCGGCAGGGGGTGGCGGTGCGGACCGGGCATCACTGTGCGCAACCGGTCATGGACCGGTATGGCATCCCGGCGACGGTCCGTGCCTCACTGGCGGTCTACAATACCGAAAGGGAGATCGACACCCTGGTTGCGGGCCTGGAAAAGGTCCGCGAACTGACCTGAAGTGCCGTATTTCTGTTGGAACCGGCGCAGATCGAATGAACTTGCGGTGCTGCTGCTCAGCACCGCGGTAGATGGCAGAGCCGCTTATGACGACGACGCAGCAAACCCGTGCCGATGAATTAGTCGAAGCATTTGAGATGCTCGGCGAATGGGAGGAGCGGTATCGCTTCATCATCGACCTTGGCCGTGAACTTGAACCGCTCGATCCAGCGCTCAAGACGGAGCACCACCGAGTGCATGGCTGCCAGTCGACGGTGTACCTCGTGCCGCGGGTCCAGCCGGGGGATCCGCCGGCGATCGACTTCCAGGCCGAAAGTGATGCAGCGATCGTGAACGGGCTGATCGCCATTCTCCGAAGGGTATATGCAGGTCAGACGGCGGATGAAATCCTCGCCTTTGATATTCACGGCCTGCTGAAGCGCCTCGGCCTCGATGAGCATCTGAGCCCGACCCGGCGCAACGGGCTGTACGAGATGGTTAAACGCATTCATTCGATCGCCCATCGGGCAAAGCAGGAGCGTGGTGGGGGCAACGGCGAGGCGTAACCACTGTTGATTTACGCAGGAGCCGCTCCCGCCTGCAACGTTGCATCTCCGTGAGGTCGCAAGGGCAGGCAGGGGCCCGTACCGGCGCGGGACGGAGTGCTCGATGTGCCCGGTGAGACATCTTTGCCATGGCGCCACTTAAAGAGATATACCGCCACGGCCTGGCGCTGCTGACTGACCTGTATCAACTCACAATGGCGCAAGGGTACTGGCGCCTCGGCCGGGCGGAACGTCGGGCTGTATTCCACCTGTTCTTCAGGCGGTCCCCCTTCAACAGCGGCTACACCATCGCCGCCGGGCTCGGAACCCTTCTAGAAGCGCTCGATGGGCTGCGGTTCGAACCGGAGGAGCTTGATTACCTCGCCACCCTGAAAGCCGCCGATGGCAGCCGCCTGTTCGAGGCCGGCTTCCTGGAATACCTTGGCAACCTGCATCTGAGTTGTGATATTGATGCGATTCCCGAGGGAACGGTGGTCTTTCCGCAGGAGCCGCTGGTGCGCGTTCGCGGGCCGATTCTTCAGTGCCAGGTTCTTGAAACGCTGCTTCTGAACATCCTCAACTTCCAGACGCTGGTGGCGACCAAGGCCGCGCGCATTTGTCGTGCGGCGAAGGGCGATCCGGTGCTCGAGTTTGGCCTTCGCCGCGCTCAAGGCATCGATGGCGGCCTCGCGGCGAGCCGCGCGGCCTACATCGGCGGCTGCACGGCCACGAGCAATGTCATGGCGGGCAAGCTTTACGGCATTCCCGTGCGAGGGACCCATGCCCATAGCTGGGTCATGAGCTTCGATTCGGAGCCGGAAGCATTCGAGGCCTATGCCCGGGCGATGCCCAACAACTGCCTGTTTCTGGTCGATACCTACGATTCGATCCAAGGTGTCCGCCACGCCATCGAGGCCGGCAGAAGGCTTCAGGAGTACGGCGGGCGGCTTCTGGGTATCCGCCTTGACTCGGGTGACCTGGCGTACCTGAGCCATCGCGCACGGCAGATGCTCGATGAGGCCGGTTTCACCGACGCGATGATCGTGGCAAGCAACGACCTGGATGAAACCATCATCGCCAGCCTCAAGGAACAGGGGGCGGCGGTGAACGCGTGGGGCGTGGGCACCCGGCTGGTCACAGCACATGAAGAACCGGCGCTTGGCGGCATCTACAAGCTTGCGGCGATCGAATCCACCGGTACCGATGGCGGCTGGGACCTTCGTGTGAAAGTCTCGGAACAGGCCGTCAAGACCACCATTCCCGGCATGTTGCAGGTGCGACGATACAGGTACAACGACACGTTGGCAGGCGACATGATCTTCGATGAGGCCGTGATCGGCCCGCCCCGCGGCCGGGCCACGGTGCTGGTTGATCCTGCCGATCCAACCCGTCGCAAGCGCCTCGATGATGCCTGCACGAGTGAAGACCTGCTCGTGCCGGTATTGCGTGAAGGTCAGGTCACATATAAGGGGCCGGCCCTCGATCAAATCCGCGAACGAACGGGGGAACAGATCGACTTGCTACACCCTTCCATCCGCCGCTTTCTCAATCCCCACGAATACCCCGTGGGTCTGGAACGTCGCCTGCACGAGAAACGCGAATCGCTCATCCTGGCGATGCGCGGCCATGGTGGGGATTGAACCTGGTGCAGACGCGTGCTGCCGCCCCTCGATCGCCCCTCGTGCGGTTCGGTGAACGACCACCGTGCAATAGGCTGCCGACGCCGGACGTTGGAGAAGGCAGTGGCGAGGTGGGGCCCGCCGTGATTGCGCAACTGCAACCGTTCCTGAAGGAGCCCATCATGCCAATACGAAATGTCCCGAGATCCTGTGTCGCCACTTCTTTCTTGTTGTTCACTGTGCCGGCATCGGCCCTGCCCATGTTGCTGGCAATCGTGATCGCATGGCACGCGGCGGCCGGTCCGGCAATGGCCGGAGACTGGCCCTCTTTCATGGGCGATGGCGACCGCACACCGCCGAAGCAGGGTGTGCCGCTGGTCGAGCATCTTGACCATGCCCCGATCCTGTGGTCACTCGATCGGCACCTGACGGTGGGCAAGGGGTTGTACCCCGGCCACATGAACGCGGCGAAGGACCGCGGCATCGATCCCTACTACGGCGGGGCGAGCAGCCCGATCGTGGCCGATGGCAAACTCTTCTACGCCTACTTCCGCGCCAACGGCAATGTGCCGACGCAGCGCACGCGCTGGCGCACCATGGACAGCGAAGAGCGCTTGGACTTGATGCCCGATGATTTTTTCAGTGTGACCGCCGATGACATCCTGATTGCCCTGGATATCGACACCGGTGAACTGCTCTGGGAAGCCGTCGAGCCGGACAAGGCGCACAACCGGCTCGGCCACAAGCGCGGTCACTGGTGCGTGACGCCGGTGTATGCCGATGGCCGGGTCTTCAGCCTCGGCTCGGCCGGACGCCTGTACGCCTACGATGCGCACACCGGCGACAAGCTTTGGGAGACAGTCGCCGTGCCAAGATTGCAGCGGCAGTACGAGGCGCATAAGCAGGAGGATGCCCCCGGACTGCAATTCGGCAACGATCTCAAATCTTCACTCATGGCAGCGGCTGGCAACGTGATCGTCTCCGACCACGACCTCACGGCATTCGATGAGGAAACGGGCGAGCAGGCCTGGAAGATCGACAAACGCATCATATCCCGGCACGCCACCCCCGCCCCGTGGCGCCACGATGGCCGGGAGTATCTGCTTGTCAACGATGGACAGGGCACGGCCCATCTGGTCGATCCGGAGGTGGGGCAGATCGTCTGGGCGCTCGATGGACTGGGCAACCAACTCGGCCCGGTCAACGTCACCGGCGATGTGGCCATTCTCAACGCTTCAAGCCCCGAGGCTGAAGAGGATCGCCGCAATGGTCTCTTCGCCGCCTACCGGCTGTCACTCGAGGGTGCTGAGAAGATGTGGCAGTTGCCCGATGAGCCGCGCTACCGCCATTCATGGACACTCGACCGGGGCGCTGAACGACGCGCGGCGATCCAAGGGGACTACGTCTACTTGATCGTCGGGCTCGATGAGGACCGGCTGGTGACGGTCGAACTCGATACGGGAAAGGTGCTCGATGAGCAGACCGGCGGTCGCCTTCAGGCGCCCTATCCGATTGAGGAACACCTGCTGGTCTACGATGACCGCTCCCACACGAACCCCGTAACGGCTTCGTGGTGGTCGCTGGCCGACCCGGCAAGGCCCAAACGCCTGCACGGTTCGATGGGATTTGCCCCTTACACCACCACGGGCTACGAGGTGCCCATCGAGTGGCCATACGTGGACGGTGTGCTGTACGGCGTGTCGATGTGGTCCGGCCTGGTAGCCATCGACCTGCGGCATCCGGGCGATGCTGCAACGGAGCAGCCGTTGACAGCCACCATCCCGGCGTCGGTGGCCGGAACCGAGGATGACCTCAATGCTTTCTTCATCCAGCGCGGCGGTGAGCTGGCCCATGGCGGGTTCGAAGGCGCTTCGCGCATGCACGCGATCGATACGAGCGAACTCTCGTGGGATGGCAAGAAGTTGCGCGGCCCCCTTGGCATCGATGTGCGCGGCCATCAGACGTTCGATCGGTTCGAGATCGACGCTACCGCCGATGATGATCATAAACTTTCGGGCAGAATCACCAGCCGCCTTCCCGCCTTCGATGAGCCGCGCAACGTCGAGGGCCGCGTGGTGGTGATGGCACATCAGCCCGCCTGGATGCCACCGGCCGATGAGGTGCTCGAGCTCGAGAGCCCCGCCGCGTACCAGGCCGGGGAGGACCCCGGACGTCTGCTGCTGTTTCTGCGCAAGGAAGATGGCGCGGTGCAGATTGATCAGATCACCGGCTTCGCCGACCAAACCACACAGACCCCACCCGTGCTGGACACCAGCGAGCTGAAGATCACTGATGGCCGCCTGGAGGGAACGCTACAGGCCCGCTATCGGGCCGACCGCTGGACCACACCGCTGGTCGAGGAAGGCGACACCGCCGCCGCGACCTACACGATCGACGTAGAACTCGGCGGGGAAGTCGGTGATGAGGTCGGCACCTACGAGGGCAAGTACGGCACCGAGTGGGAACTGAGCGCCGACTTGAAATGATCCGACTTCCCTTGAATCTGCGGCCACCCTGCCACCAGCAAGTAGGGTGGGTAGAGCGAGGTCCGCCGAGCGAAACCCACCTTTGGCGGGTGTTGTACGGGGCGCTCGACGCTGGTCCAAGACGATGTTGCGAGTACGATGCACACCGGCTCCATTCGAATGAGAAGATGGTGCACTTCTCGTGACGCTTGCTGGGCACCGCGATGACCCAATTGTTGTGGGAGCGCCTCTGGTGGGTTTCGCTCGGGAGACCTCGCTCTACCCACCCTACGGGCTATACCACATCCGATTCGGTGGGGGCGTCGGCGTGGCCAGAGGTGATGGGTGATCGATTCATGTCGGGGGGCATCGATGTGGACAGCGTGTGGCCGGTGAGATGCAAAAAAGCATCTTCCAGCGTCGGCCGGCCCACCGTCACGTGGCTGAAGGCGTCCGGCCACGCGCGTCAGTAGGGTGGGTAGAGCGAGGTCCGCCGAGCGAACCCCACCTTTGGCGGGTGTTGTGCGGGGCGCTCGACGCTGGTCCAAGACGATGTTGCGAGCACGATGCGCACCGGCTCCATTCGGATGAGAAGAGGGTGCACTTCTCGTGACGCTTGCTGGGCATCGCGACGACCCAATTGTTGGGGCGCGGCCATGGTGGGTTTCGCTCGGGAGACCTCGCTCTACCCACCCTACGGGCTATACCACATCCGAGTCGGTGGGGGCATCGGCGTAACCAGGGGTGATGTGTGATCGATTCATGTCGGAGGGCATCGATGTGGTCAGCGTGTGTCCGGTGAGATGCAAAAAAGCATCTTCCAGCGTCGGCCGGCCCACCGTCACGTGGCTGAAGGCGTCCGGCCACGTTCGCGTCACGTCTTCTACCAGGGCGGCGCCCCGCTCGTGATGCATGAACAGGCGGCCCCCTACGATCCGCGGTTCACCGCCGGCGGGCCAGGGAGAAAAGCGTTCGGTGATCCGGCGCTGCATCTGCTCGAGCGTGCTCGCATCCACCGCCTCGCCCGGGCGCTGCGGGGCCAGTTCCACGGTAATGACGTTGTCGCCCACCTGCGCCTTGAGCCGGGCTGGTGTGTCAAGGGCGACCAGATGGCCGCCGTCAAGCACGGCGAGCCGGTCACAGCGTTCGGCCTCGTCCATCAGATGAGTGGTGAGGACGATGCTCTGGCCGTTTCCGCTGCGCAGTGCAAGCAGGCTCCGCCAGAGTTCCCGCCGCGCGGCGACATCGAGGCCGACCGAGGGCTCATCGAGCAGCAGCAGGTGGGGCTGATGCAGCATCGCGCGCGCGAGCTCGATGCGGCGGCGCAGCCCGCCACTGAGGATGCCTACGCGCTGATCCGCGCGATCGGCGAGGCCCACTTCGCTCAACCTCTGGATAACAGCGTCTCGAACACCGATGCCCTGCATGCCGTGAAGCCGGCCATGGTGCATGAGATTTTCACGGCCGGTGAGCATTGGATCGAGCGCCGGGTGCTGAAAAACCACCCCAAGCATCGATCGCACCTGCGATGGCTTGTTTGCGATGTCGTGGCCCATGATCGCCGCGCTGCCGCGGCTCGGGCGGATCACGGTGGCGAGGATGGCAAACAGCGTTGATTTGCCGCTGCCGTTGGGGCCGAGCACACCAAATATCTCGCCGGGCTCGACGCGAAAGGTCACCTCATCGAGGGCGGCTTTGGCCGCGCCGGGATAGGTGTGGGACACACCGGTCACTTCAACCGCCGGCACCTCGGCGGGCAGCGTCGTGGCAGGGGAGAAGGCGGCATCGTGGACCGGTGGGGTGTGATCAGACATGATCGGCAACCATCAGCACCAGCACCACGGGCAGGTAGATCAGCGATGCATAAAACGTTGCCCGCGCCATCAGCAGGCTCCGGTGATTGACCAGCATCAGGGCCAGCAGCAGAAAGGCCATACCTGCCACGGATGCACCGAGGAGATAGAACGGGCCGGCAAAGCCAAGCCACCAAGGCGCTGCGCCGATCGGCAGCAGTGCTGCGGCCCAAAGCAACATCTGGCGGAAGGTCGAACGTCCGGAAGGATCCACCACCGCCAGGAACGGAAAACCTCCGCGGGCGTAATCGTCCCGATAAAGCCAGGCGATGGCCATGAAGTGGGGCATCTGCCATGCAAACATCAGCGCGAACACGGCCCACGCGGCCGGGCCGATGGTTCCCGTGGCCACCGCGTAACCGATCACCGGCGGCAGGGCACCGGGGACGGCGCCGATGAGGGTAGCGCTCCAGTGAACCCGCTTCATGGGGGTATAGACCATCACGTAAAGCAGGATCGTGACCAGGCACACCATCGCAGCGACGAGGTGACCCGCGATTGCAAGCACGCCCACACCCGCGGCCGACAGCGCCAGGCCGAGGAGCGTGCCATTGCGGGCCGAGAGCCGACCCGCCGGGATCGGACGACTGCGCGTGCGTTGCATCCGGCTGTCGGGGCCGCGCTCGATCACCTGGTTCAGGGCCGCTGCGCCCATGCACGCCAGTCCCGTACCGGTGAGCGTGACCAGCCACCCCAGCCAGCCAGGCTTTGCCGCGGCGGGTAGCCCCGCTGCGCCGAGGGCATACCCCAGCCACGCGGTAATCACCACCAGCACCGTCACGCGCTGTTTTGTCAGGCTCGTAAAGTCTGTAAGGCGAGCCAATACCGCGGCAGCGGGCGAACACGGCACCGCCGTCCTTCTGTTTTCCAGGGAAGGACCGCCGGGAAGGGAGCCGGCTTCGGCCCGACTCGAGATGGAGTTTGCCTGCATCATGCCACCTCCACCTTTGGTGCTTGGCGGCGTGGTTCGGGCTGATCAGCCGCCACAGTAATCGGGCAGGCGCGTGCCCTCGAAGCCCGGGCAACGATAAGCACTGCCACGCCGAGGATGGCGGCACCAAGTGCCTGATGGCCCGTGGCGATCTCCGGGTGGCGCTGCGACCAGATCACGGCGAATCCCAGCAGCACCTGAATTGCAAACAGCACCAGCAGCCAGATCGCCGGCCGCCGCAGCGACTCACTCACCGGATGCTCCCGCCTCACACAAATCAGCAGCCCGACCAGCAGGACGGGCAACAGCACCATGGCGCCCACGCGATGGGCATAGTGCGTCCAGACCATCGCCCACGTTGGTGGCGCCGCGGCGACGAACTCGGCCCCGCCGAGCACGTCGATGCGCTCACCCCGCTCTATCGCGTCCGGCGGCGCCTGTGGGTCATCCACGGGGTAGACAAACCGGCTGCCGCCAAGCGCTTCGAACTGCTGTTCGAGCGTTGCCCGGTCACCCGGTGGCAGGATGCCGCCGTACACCGCCGGGGCATCCGGGATTGCCGGCGCTCCCCCGTAATGCCGCAGCACCGCGCCAAGGGCAAGTTGGCCAACCAGGACGGCCACAAGCAGCCATGCAAACACCACCATGGGCCGTGAGACCGGCCCGGCCCGAGCGGTCATGGGGACACCGGCCTTTACCGCGCGGCGTCGGCTCAGCCACCAGTGGCTGCACGTCACGGCCACCAGCACCGTGCAGGCAAATACGAGCTGCCCGAACACGCCATGGATCACTGCCAGTGTCCGCGAGACCTCGCTCACGCGCAATCCCCCCATCACCCCCTGCACGATGTACAACACCAGAACCGCCACCGCCAGCTTCGTCACCGCCGTGCGCCATCCGATTATCTTCAGGCAGCCGGCCGCCATCGCGATGGCCAGGATGCCACCCAAGGCGCCTTTCAAGCGATGGTTGTGCTCGAGCATGACCGCCAGGTCCGACCATAGCCACACCGGCAACAGCAGCCAGCGCCCGAAGCTCGTCGGCCAATCCGGCACGGCCATCCCCGCATGACGGCTCGTCACCAGCCCACCCGATGCAACAAGAATGAAGGTCGCCACCACCAGTACCACCGAAAGTACGAACAGACCTCGGTGGTAGGGGGGCAGGGCGGCCGAAGCGGCCCCGGGCTGGTGTGGGCGGGAAACTTCGTCGGAGGATGTCATCGCGCGAAGGCAACTCCAGCATTGGTAGGCGGGACGGTGGGCGTCGGCGGGTTGTGCAACAGGTCAGCCACGCGGGCCGATCATCACAACGTCGGCCAGGCAACCGCAAAATACCTGCGGCAATAGCGCATGGATTGCCAGGGCCGCCAAAAGTCGCGGTATTGTACGCCTGTGGCGCTGATAGGCCACTCGGAGGGCGGCTGACGGTGCATGGCACTTGTCGCGGGCTCCCTTTGTGAGCCGATGGTCCGGTCTCTACACTGCGGGGTATGTTCACCGGCATCGTCCAGAAACGCGGCCTTGTGGCCGAGCTCCGCCAGCACGCGTTCGGGGTCCGGATGCTCGTTGACCCGGGTGATTGGCCTTACACCCCGGGGGAGGGCGAAAGCATCAGCATCAACGGTGTCTGCCTCACCCATGCACCGGCGAGCCCGCAGGCCGGGGCGGATGAGCCGGGTGGCCACCTGTGCTTCGACATCATCCGTGAAACGCTCGACAAGACCAGCCTCGGCAGGTTGAAGCAGGGCAGCCATGTCAATCTCGAACCCGCCCTGCGTGCCGACACACCCCTCGGCGGGCACTTCGTCCAAGGGCATGTCGATGGTACCGGCCGGATCACCCACATCGTGCGAAGTGAGGATGAGTGGCGGATCACCGTGGAGCCGCCAGTGGCGCTTGCGATATACATCGTGCCGAAGGGCTCGATCAGCATCGATGGTGCGAGCCTCACCATCGCCGCGGTGCATCCGGCTGATCGCGCTGCGGGCACACCGGCGCGTTTTGAAGTCGCGCTCATCCCGGCCACGCTTGAACTGACCACCCTTGGCCATGCCAGGACCGATGACATTGTCAACCTCGAAGTCGACATGATCGCCAAGACAGTGGTGCACTGGCTGGAGAACCGATTCGGACCGGAAAGTGAAGACAATACGGGGCAGCAACAGAGCGCCGGCGCGGGCGTGACCAAGCAACTGCTGCACCGGGCAGGCTTCATCCCCGATGAGCAGCCCGATGCACATTGACGGTATCGGCGCCGGCGCTCGCCGCTTGTTCCGGGCAGTTTTCTCCGCCTGTTCCCACACCGATCAGCACGGCCGTGAGGTCATCAAGCTGGTTCAATGAACCCATCTGCCTGTCGAGCTGGCGTTCGAGCCATGAGATCGCCTCATCGCTCGAACCGTGGCGGAGCTGCTCAAAGGCGTTGGTGTATTCGTGGCTGGCCACGGTGCCGCCACGGGCCGGCTTGGACCGGAAGGCGACCTCGAAGCCATCGGAATAGAGCAGCAGCCGGTCGGCCGGCTCGAGCGTGACCTGCTGCTCCTGGAATGTTTCTTCAGGGAACACACCGAGCATTGCGCCATCGGGCTCGAGCGTGACCGTGGCGCCATCGGGCTTGAGCAGCAGGGGGTAGGGGTGGCCCGCGCGGGCGATATCGAGCCGCCGAGTGCGGCAGTTGAGCACGGCGTAGACCGCCGTCGCCGTGCGGATGCGGCCGGCCTGCATCGCGATCAGCTCACTGTTGAGCATCGCCAGTGCCTCAGCCGGTGGCACAAGCCGGTAACCATCCGGCAGGGCGGGGTCGATCTGCTTTGTGCACAACGATCGCTTGATCGAGACCGTCAACAGTGCTGCCGGTACACCATGTCCCACCGCATCGGCCACAAAGAAGCCCATGTGGTCTTCATCGAGTCGACAAATATCGTAGATATCGCCACTGACGTAACCGGCAGGGCGGTACAGCACGTTCGTATGCACACCGTGAAGTTCAGACACCTTCCCCGGCAGGAACTCGCGCTGGAGTTGGGCAGCCATGCGCAGTTCCTCATCCATCTTGTCAATCTGCTCGCACAGGCCGCCGCGGTGGGCACTGAGCACCCGCATCTCACTGCTCATCTCGGCAAGCAACTCCACCTGGCACCACAGCGCCCGCAACATGCCGCACAGCGCAACGGGTGGCGTCTCGATGGGCGCGGCGACCACACCGCTCTGGCAGATCGTTCCGATCGCTCGACGTTCATCGGTCC
>PUNN01000511.1 GCA_003552605.1 Phycisphaeraceae bacterium | reverse complement strand
GCTCCGTGGGGGTCCGGGGGTCCGGGGGTCCGGGGGTCCGGGGGTCCGGGGGTTCCGGGCGCTCCGGAGGCCCCCTGGGACTCGCATGGCCATCGGGCTGAAGACCCCCGGAAAGCCCGCTGACCATGCCACCCCTTACTGGCCCGCGGCGCGTGTCATGCACCCCGTGTCATTCACGAAGTCGGCCACGGGTGAAAGGTGATGCGTGTAGCCCCAAACAAACCAGGCGCTGGTGGTGGTGACTTGCCATGCGCTACCAGCGTAACGCCTCATGGACGTTGCACACGTGGATGTATGTCGCCTGTTGCGCCTGGCCACTGGGCGCCGCCCCTCGCATCATGACGGCAGCAAGGTGGGGTGCATGACACATGTGGCCGAGCGACTCTTGCCCTCTGTCCCTTCGGGAGAGAGAGAGAAAGACACAGCCTGCCACACGTGTCATGTACCCAGCGGGGCGCTACAACAACGCCGATTATTCCAGCGGAGGGCAGCGCGGCGCGATGGTGGGCGCGGCGGTTGCACCATCATCAGGCCTGCTGCGCAGGCTGCGGCGCTGCCTCACCCGTGGTGGGCGCGGCGATTTCGGCTTCGAGCAGGTGATACTCGAAGGCATCGATCAGCGCCTGCCACGAGGCCTCGACGATATTCTCACTGACACCCACCGTGCTGAAGTAACGGTCGGGGTTGTCCGGGTCGGCCACGGCGAAATCGATGATGACACGCACCTTCGCCGCCGACTCGGCCCGGCTGTTGACCACGCGGACGCGGTAGTCGCGAAGGTGCAGCGATGCGAGGTCGGGATAATGCGGGTGCAGGCACTTGCGCATGGCACTGTCGAGCGCATTGACCGGGCCATCGCCATCGGCCACCTGGTGCTCCCACCGGTCACCGATACGCAGCTTGACGATCGCCTCGGTCTGCGGCTCGATCGCATCCTGCTTGAGGATCACGCAGCGGTAGTGATCGAGCGACCAGTACTGACGGCGTTGCTTCAGAGCCGAGCGCACAAGCAACTCGAGGCTGGCCACGGCGGCCTCGAACTGGTAGCCGCGGTCCTCGAGCTCGGCGATGCGGTTGAGCAGCTTCCGCTGAAGCTCGGGGTCGCCGGCGATGTCGTACTTGTCGCCGAGCAGCGCCTGGAGATTTGAAACACCGCTGAGTTCGCTGACCAGCACCCGCCGCGTATTGCCCACGCTTTCAGGCGGCACGTGCTCGTAGCTGCTGGCGAGGCGGTTGACCGCATGCACATGCATCCCGCCCTTGTGGGCGAATGCCGCCGGCCCGACAAACGGCTGCCCCGGGTAGAGGTTGAGGTTGGCAAGCTCGTAGACGAACCGGCTGATCTCGGTCAGCCGAGTCGTCGCTTCCGCAAGCAGGCAGTCGTAGCCCATCTTGAGCTTGAGGTTGGCCACGACAGTGGTCAGGTCAACGTTGCCGCAGCGCTCACCGATGCCGTTGATCGTGCCCTGCACCTGCACGCATCCGGCCTCGACCGCGGCCAGGGCGTTGGCGACGGCGAGGCCACCATCGTTGTGGGTGTGGATGCCGAGCCTGACCTCGGCTCCGACGGCCTTACGGACACGGCCGATGGCCTCGGTGATCCATGCCGGCAGCGAGCCGCCGTTGGTATCGCACAGCACCAGCCGGGTGGCCCCGCCATCGAGCGCGGCCTGGAGGGTGGCCAAGGCGTAATCGGGGTTGGCCGCGAGCCCATCGAAGAAGTGCTCGGCATCGTAAAAGACCTCGCGGCCCTGCTCACGGCAGTAGGCCACCGAGTCGCGGATCATCGCGAGGTTGTCCTCGTGGCTGACGCGAAGCACCTCATCCACGTGCAGGTCCCAGGTCTTGCCCACGATCGTGACCACGGGCGTGCCGGCCTCCACCAGCGCCTGCATGCCCGGGTCTTCCGCCGCGGTGATCCCCCGCCGCCGGGTCATGCCGAAGGCGCAGACCTTGGCGTGCTTGAGCTCCAGTGCCGCGGCCTCCTTGAAGTAGGCCACATCCTTGGGGTTGGACAGGGGATAGCCCCCTTCAATGTAGTCCACGCCCATGGCATCGAGCCGGCGGGTGATCTTGATCTTGTCCACCAGTGACAGGCTGACGCCTTCGCCCTGCGTGCCATCGCGGAGGGTGGTGTCGTAGATCTCGATGCGCTGCGCTTCGGTGGCGGGGTTCTGGCCATTCATGGCGTGGTCTCGGGTCAGGGGTTGTGGGGTTGTCGAGTGTGTGCAAACGGCTCAAACGAAACCGGCCCTGCCGTGTGGCAGGGCCGGTGGGGATCAACGTTGCACGATCGCCTGCCCTACCACGGGGGGGAGGAGGAAATAATGATCGTAATGGCGATCGGGCGGGTGTTCATGGGCGATGCGTTTTTCTGCGATCGGGTCGGGGGCCGGGCCCTTTCTCGTTCCGGCCGTGGCCGTCACGGCCGGCGGGGCGAGTAACCATCCTTCGCTATCGGCAGGGTTGGGCCGCAGGATAACCCTGACTGACCCTCATTTTACCACGCCCGGGGCACAGGGCAAGCCGCAGGGCAAACGCATGTAGGCTGGGGTGGCATGGTCAGCAGCCGTCTTCGGCTGATGGCCATGCCGGGAACCCCCGGCCACCGGGCCGCATGGCCATCGGGCTGAAGACAGCCCGCTGACCATGCCACCCCTG
>PUNN01000163.1 GCA_003552605.1 Phycisphaeraceae bacterium | reverse complement strand
TTTTATGTGGCGAGGCTGCGCGGCGATCCGTGGCTGCGGCATCAGCATGGTTCATAGCTCCAAGGCATCGAAACGCGCATCCAGCAAACTCCCCCGTGCCTCGGGTTAACCCCCAGGCTTGCGTTGGGGCCGCCGTCACTCGCAGTGCGGAACGCACGGTTCAGCCGCACCGGGCCGAATCGGGGGTATGAAGAACACGAATGCATCCCCGCAAATGCGCGCGGTGGGAGAGAGAACGGTCGTCAGCCGCGGACGGTACCGCAAGGACTGTCTTCGTATCGGCCGCTTCATCGCCCGCGAGGCCGTAAGCGGACGCCGTGTGGAACTCGAGGTGTCCGGTGACCGGCTTGACCGCTGGGTCGCCGCGTTCAACGCCATGCGCTCCCAGGGCATCGAGGTGGACCTGACCGTCGATCACGGCACCGATGCGCGATCACGCCGCGGATGCGTTCTGTCGCTGTTCCGCGCCTCAGCCGATGGCAGCCGTTTGATTGCTGATCCCGCAGGGGACGTGCTCGCCTTCGATGCCGAACTCACCGATGAAGAGACCGCACTGCTTGCCTGGCGGTGTCCGCATGTCAGTGTCGAGATCGAGCCCGATCTCGTCGATGGCCGCGGACGGCATTACGGCGAAGCGATTACGGCCATCAGCATCGTGCGGCAACCGGTGGTGGCCGGGCAGCGGCCGTTTGAACGGATCGCGGCGGGGCGCATCCGAAGTGCGGAATGCCTGCTGTTGCATGGCCATGACGAAATCACCCAGCGGTGGCCGCGTCGGCGGCTGGGGCGAAAACAGTCCTTCCACGGAGCTTCAGGCATGTTCAACGAGCAACAGGTGCAGCGCCTGTGCCGACTTCTCGAAGTCGGCGAATCGGAAGCCGGTGATTCGATCGGCGAAATCATCTGCAAGCGCATCGAACTGGCGCTTCATGATCGCGACAGGGCCCGGGAAGCGCTTCAAATGGCCAAACAGCAGGGTGGGATGCGCGGCGAAGGTGAGACGGTGGATCCGGAGTTGATCGAGGAAGCGGCCGAGAACTGCCGTGAAAAACTCGATCGTTTGATCGAGCAGGGCCGGCTATCACCCGCTGCTGGTGAAAAGCTCGCCAACGCCCTGCTCGGTGAGACCGGCTCGCGGCCCGCGATCTGCCTCAGCAGAGGGGCTGCATCGAACGCGGGGCTCAGTCAACCGCTTGCAAGGGCGGTGCTCGAAGCGCTTGCGGAGAACGAGCCGGTGCGCCTCGGTGAACAGACCGGTGCGCAGGTGGTGGCGCTTTCCCGCCGCGAGCCGGCGCAAAACGCCGAGGTCGATGAGCAGGAACTGACACGACGGATGATCGAGCAGGCCAACGGCAAGGCCGGTCAACCCGCCCTGTAGATGGACATCACCAGAAGGGGTGATTTCCTGTCCGATCGTCCGGTCAGGGAAAAAGGATGCACCTTCACCAGCATGGCATTGAAGCGCATCCCGCGCCAAGCGGCTGTGCCGTATCAGGCTTCACCAGAACCAGCGCGTGAGGAGACACAATCATGACAGAGACCTACCACAGGCTTCCCGGTGTGCGCGAACAACAGAGCGCACGGCACCGAAGGGTCAGCATCGGCCATGAGCAGATGCTGCCCGGCTCGCTCGCCATCATCTCAGGTCAACACAGCCGGGATGTGAGTAACACGGCGGCGCCCTGGCTTCTGCGACCGGGCCTGCTGATCGGCCGGATCAGTGCGACCGGGCTCCACGCTGCAAGTATCCTCGGTGCCCTCGGCAGTGCTTATGACGGTGAAGGCACTGAGTTGAACGTGTCGACGGCGGTGGCGGAGGAGGTGGAACGGCGGGCCGGGTCGACGGGGACATTGCGCCTCGTCGGCCCGGCTGAGGCGGGGGGCGAGGTCAACGAGCAGACCTTCACCATGACCGCGATCGACACCGAGGCCGGCACGATCACGCTCAGTGAATCGCTCGAAGATGGTGCAATCGCCGGCGCGCTTCTCACCGCCGCGGATGGCAGTGGTGATCCGCGGAGTTTCATCCCCGATGGCGGCGGTGTGCGCGTGGTCGATAACAAGCTCACCGACATTGACGCACCGCTGCCGGCCCTGCCCGTCGGCGGCGTGGTCGAGTCGGAAAGGCTCATCCCCTGGCCCGAAGAGACATCGCTTCGCGACTGGATCGTCAGGAAGCTGACCGCTCGGGGGGCCGGCCGTTTCACCTTCACTCACCTGCTTTGAAAGGCGCGGATAAGCGGGCCATCGCCGCGATAGGTCCAACAGCCGCAGGTAGTCCATGCAAACCCGCAACCAGCCCGTTCCCCTTCATTCGGGGAACCGGAAGGCGACATCGTTACCAGGTAAACGCATTCGGTTGAAAGCGAAAGGCGAATCACCATGACCACCACTCATACGGCCACACTGGAACAGGTCCTCGGCGGGCGGAATCTTACCGGCCTGGTCCAGGGGGTAAAGAGCGGGCTGCCCACCGTCGTGCCGGAAGTCTTTCTCACCCCCACCCGCAACGTCCACGGTGACACCATCGAATGGTTCGAGGTCGAGGGCACGCGACAACTCGCACGGCTCGTGCATTATGGCGGGCCGGCCCGCGCCCGTGAGCTTGCTGGTGCGCGGCGGCGGTCGGCCACGATGCTTCATACCTTCGAGAAGCAGACCATT
>PUNN01000169.1 GCA_003552605.1 Phycisphaeraceae bacterium | reverse complement strand
GGCGGGCGCTCGCTGCCATCGAGCAGCCAACCGAAAGCGCCCCCACCGCTTGAGCGCCATGCCAATGACGGAGCGCCCCCGCCCCGACACCACGCACCCGGATGCACCCGTTCCCCGGCCGCTCGACGACCGTGGCCTGCCGCCGGATTACCGGCTCGACCCGGACCTCGAATTGAGCCCGCGCCAGTTGAAGCATCGCCTTGGTCAAGGCGATGACCTTGTCCTGCTTGACTGCCGCACCCCGCGCGAATTCGCCATCGCCCGCATCGAAGGCGCCCTCCTCCTTCCCCTCCAGACGCTGCCGCAACAGATCGGTCAGCTCGATACCTTCGCCGACCGCGAGATTGTCACCCTCTGCCACCACGGCATCCGTTCGTTGAAAGCCGCCCACTTGCTCCGCCGCGCCGGCTTCACCAGCGTGCGCTCCCTCGCCGGCGGCCTCGATGCCTGGTCACTGGCAATCGACCCGACAGTCCCGCGATACTGATCGGCCGGGCAGTCGGGGAAGCCGTCGCGGCCTTGCCGCGGGGCCGGGTGCGGGGCTGCGGCGAGGTGAGCGAAGTGGCGCTTTTGTTGCCTGAGAAGCGGTGCTCGGGTGGTACGTGGTGGACAATGGTCCATTTTGGAGTAGACTATACTTGCCCTGCCACCTGACACGCCAAGGAGTGATTCCATGCTGTACCCCACCCGTTACCATGTGCTTCTGCGAACCGCCCTCGTGACCGCTTTCACCTTCACCGTGGCCGCCGCGCCGGTGGCCGCCGACGATGACACGCTGCGGCAGAACTTCGGCGATGGCGACTACAAGCTCATCGAGGATGACACGGCCGACCTGCCGGGGACCATCATCCAGAATACGCCCCGGCGGGGCGGACGCGATGTGTATGGCGAGGACCTTGCTGACCTCGGCCTGCACGTCCGCACCGGCCGGGCGACCGAGATGACCAGCGACATCAAGATGCACAACCTCAACACCAGCCACGTCATCGGCGTGCATGGTGAGGGTACGAAGGTCCACTACCGCGGCCGCTGGGAGGCCGATGGTGGCAATGCATTCCCCCACATGCTGCTGACCGAGGGCGGCCACTTCATCTTCGAAGAAGAATCGCAGATGGACATGGTGATGGATGGCAGCTACTTCACCCGCCAGCTCTGGGTCAAGGGCGATGGCACCGGCATCATCGAGCTCGCCGAGGGCTTCAACGCCGACCAGACCGTCAACGAGCCGGTCGCTGATGCCATGGGCACCATCCGCCTCGGCGGCGCCACGCTCATCACCCACCATACCCGGAACATGCCTGCCAATACCCGGCCGGACGGCCGCGGCGGCCATTACCAGAACGGTCACGTCGTCTTCGAGCGGGTGGAAGGCAACACGTGGATCGTCAAGAGCAACAACCAGCTCTACAAGGCCCAGGTCGACTTCGACACTTCCGGCACCATCGACACGCAGGCAACCCTGACCCACGCCGGCCACCGCCGCGTCGCTCTGCCGGTGGGGCCGGGCGGGCACTTCACCTCCACCGGCGCCTTCCGCACCACCAGCAGTGGCGTGACCATCACCAAGGACGGCCCGGCCATGCTCAGCCTCGATGGTGAGCAGTCGTATCACCCGGACACCACCTTCGAAGTCGAGCAGGGGCTGCTGCGGATGTCGACCAATCCCGGCCTCGGTCGCGCTGCGGATGAGGCCGGTGCGCACCTGGTGCTCAATGTCCGCAACGAGGCGAAACTCCACATCGGTGCCCCGCTGAGCGAGTTGAAGAAGCTGCAACTGCACGATGAGGCCGAGGCGTGGATCGACCGTGACTGCACGCTCGATGCGTCCGAGGGGGTGAGCGTGGCCGAGGGGGCGAGGTTGCATCTCAACGGTGAGGTGCGCGGTGAGGTGTCCATCCGCGGCCGCATGCATCTCGATGGCCCGCGCGGCCCCGCGACAATACACGGCGACCTGGCCATGAACGGCACGCTCGACGCCGGCATTGCACGCGGCAGTGACCGGCCGGCACTGAAGGTGAACGGGATGATGACCATTGGCAGCCAACTCGCCGTGCGTTTTCATGGCCGCGGTGACACGCCCGAGCGCGTGGTGCTGGTCGAGGCCGATGTGGTCTCCGGTGCGTTCAGTGACGGTACGCAGATGACCTGCGCCGCCGATGAATACCGCTTCAACGTGGCCTATGAGGATGGCCGCATCGAGCTTCGTGATATCGAGAAAATCGACGATTGATGCCCGGCAGCCGGGTACGACCGGGCGAGCGTTGCGGCCCTGGGCCATCGGTGGCGGTGGGGCAGCCCGAGGTGAGCCAGGGCCGCCCCCGCGGGCTGGACAAACGCATCCGGCGTGGGCGGGTGACATGGCCATCAGCCGAAGACGGCTGCTGACCATGCCACCGAGGCTGCATGCGTTCGCCCTGGGCGTGGCTGTTATCCTTTTACCCGAGCAGCGCCAGAACCTGTTGCGGCTGCGAATTGGCCATGCCGAGTGAGTTGGTGGCGGCCTGGCTGAGGATCTGGCGTCGCGTCAGTTCGGCGGTTTCCGCGGCGAAGTCGGTGTCGCGGATGCTCGATTCGGCCGCGGCGGTGTTCTCAACGGCAATGCCGAGTGCGCGGATCGAGCTGCCCACCACATTCTTCTGGAACGCGCCGAGCCGGCCGCGGAGGGCCGAG
>PUNN01000240.1 GCA_003552605.1 Phycisphaeraceae bacterium | reverse complement strand
GATCTCATCCTTCTCGAAGGTGATGCGCTCGTAGCGCGGCAGGACCGGATCGCGCATGCCGAGGATACGGTCGCGCTGCCGGATGATACTGGGCACGCGGGTGATCTCGTAGCGCTTTGACTCGCGCTGCCGGGCCGTGCCGCCGAGGCGCTTGAAGGCTTCGAAGAAGAATGCGGCGATGAAATGGGGCTGGAGGCGGCGGGCCTCAGCCCGCTCCATCTCCTCGCGGATCGCCTGGATGCGTGTTGCATCCATGGTGTCGTGGGCGAGGGCGTGCTCTTCCAGCAGGCCGCGCAGCTTGGGGTGGTCGAGGCTGTGATCAACCACCTCGAAAAGGCGGTTCTTGACCTCCGGCTGGTCACCGTAGCGGACGGCCTCGAGCAACAGGTCGCGCAGCGGCCGATCGTTGAACGTGATCTTGCCGAGCACATCGAACACTTTGCCGCCGAGCGACTTGCGCTCCTCATCGAGCTTGTCGAGCAGGCGCTTGTACACATCGCCCTCGCGCGTGCCTGAGGCCACGAGGTTCCAGCAGTGGCACACCTCGGTCTGGCCGATGCGGTGGATGCGGCCGAAGCGCTGTTCGAGGCGGTTGGGGTTCCACGGCAGGTCATAGTTGACCATGAGGTGAGCACGCTGGAGGTTGATGCCTTCCCCGGCGGCATCGGTGGCGATGAGCACCTCGACCTCGCGGTCCTGCGTGAAAGCCTGTTGCATCTGCTGACGCTGCTCGCGGCCCATGGCCCCGTGGATGGTGACCACCGACTCGGGCTTGCCCAGCAGCGAGCTGATGCGGTCGTGCAGGTAATTGAGCGTGTCCCGATGCTCGGTGAAGATGATCAACTTGCGGCGGTGGCCGTGTGCATCGAACATCTCGGCCTGGTTCTGAAGCAGCCGCGACAACTCATCCCACTTGCGGTCACTGTCGGACTGCCGCACGTGGAGGGCAAGCGACTCGAGCTCGCGAAGGCTGGTGATTTCGGCCTTCAGCTCCGCGATGGTGCGCGCGGCGGAGGCCTGGTCCACCAGCCGCTCCTCCGTGGCCTCGATCTCCTCATCGGGCGCATCATCGAGGTCTTCGATGTCATCCTCGGTCAACGTGGGCAGATCACGTGACCATGTGACGGCCGCTTCGGCCCCGCGCTTGAGCACCTCCTCTTCGCGGCAGCGTTTCTCGAGCCGCTCGCGACGGCGTCGCAGCGACTGGTAGATCGCCTCGGGGGACGAGGCGAGGCGGCGCTGGAGGGTGGTCAGGGCAAAGCCGACGGTGCCCTTGCGGCCATCGTTTGCGAGCTGCTCGGCCCGGTTGAACTCTTCCTTCACATAGGTGGTAACCTTGTCGTAAAGGTGCGCTTCCGCATCGGAGAGCTCATAGTTGGGGGTGTAGGCCCGCCGCTCGGGGAACAGCGGTTTGCCCTCGAAGGTGACAAGCTCTTCCTTGACCATCCGCCGCATGAGGTCGCTGACATCCACCGAGTGGACGCCATCGCGGAATCGGCCCTCGAAGCGGTCGCCATCGAGCAGAGAGAGGAAGAGCTGGAAGTCTTCCTCTTTGCCGTTGTGCGGCGTGGCTGTCAGCAGCAGGAAGTGGCGGGTACGGGTTGAAAGCAACTGGCCGAGCTGATGCCGCTTCGTGTAGCGGATTTCACCGCTCCAGAACGAGGCGCTCATCTTGTGAGCCTCATCGCAGATCACGAGGTCCCAATCAGTAACCCCGAGCTTCTCCTTCACGCGATCATCGCGGCTGAGCTTGTCGAGGCGGCACACGGCCAGGGGGTTTTCCTGGAACCAGTTGCCCGTGCGCGCGGCCTCGAACTTGTCGTTGGTCATGATCTCGAACGGCAGGTGGAAGCGGCGGTAGAGCTCATCCTGCCACTGCTCGACGAGATTGCCCGGACAGACGACGAGGCAGCGCTGAAGGTCGCCGCGGGCGATCAGCTCCTTGGCCAACAAGCCGGCCATGATGGTCTTACCTGCACCCGGGTCATCCGCAAGCAGGAAGCGCAACGGCTGCCGCGGCAGCATCGTCTCGTAGACCGCCGTGATCTGGTGAGGAAGCGGCTTCACGAGAGAGGTATGCACGGCCAGCATCGGGTCGAACAGGTAGGCCAGGCGGATGCGGTGGGCCTCGGAGACCAGGCGGAACAGGTCCGGGTCGCCATCGAAGCTCCATGGCCGGCCGGCTTCGAGGATTTCGAGCTCGCCTTCGCGGTCGCGGTAGAGCAACTCGGAGCCGAGGTGACCACCACCATCCTTGTAGGTCAGCTCGAGCGCGGCACTGCCGACCCACTTGACATCGACCACCGTGACGGTGCCGTCGGGGAGTACGCCCCTGACCGCCGCGCCGCGTTTGATGTCCTCAAGCTGGGCCATCTCATCCCTTCACACTGCCGCCGGCTGGAGACGCCGGGCCGGGCTGCCATGCGCAGGCACGCGCCCAGGGCGTCCCTTGGAAAGCCCGATCCGCCCAAGCCACAAGCCCCTGCCGCGACAGGCTTTGGCACATGCTGCCCCGGGGAGTTTCCCGGAACCCCGGTCCAATGTGACCATTTCACCGTGGCCCGTCCAAGGTGTCAACGAGCATCACCCCTCGCAGATGAAGACATTATGTCAGTGGCGCGAAAAAACCGCCCGGCTGACCTGCGGCCGGGCCGGGCGGTACGGGCTTCCGGGGT
>PUNN01000402.1 GCA_003552605.1 Phycisphaeraceae bacterium | reverse complement strand
GGCTGTTCCACCGGGCCGACCTTGAGATCGACCGGCTGACCGATCTGCGCGGTCGGCGGATCGCGGCGGGGCTGGAGGGTTCGGGCACCCGCATCGCGGCCAAGCAGTGGCTGGCGATGGGCGGGGTCGCGGAAGATGAGGATGGGACCGAGCTTATCACCGCGGGCAACACCGAGTCCCGCCGACTGCTGCTAGACGGTGAGATTGATGCGGCGATCGTGGTGCTTTCGCCGCAGGCGCCGATCATCGCTTCGATGGTCGATGTCCCGGAACTGGCGCTTTACAGCGTGCAGCGCGCTACGGCTTACAGCCGTCGCCTGCCGCACATGACGCCGGTGACGCTGCCGGCGGGGGTGTTCGATTTCGCGGCGGACCGGCCGCCGCGTGATACGCGGCTGCTGGCGAACTCGACCCTCATCGTCGGCGGGCCGGGGCTGCACGATGGGATTGTCCAACTGGCCATCGATGCGGCCAAGGATGTTCACGGCGAGGCGGGCCTGCTGGGTGAACCGGGCCGGTTTCCGGACAAACCCACGGGCGATATTCCAATCAGCTCGTTCGCCGAGCATTACCTGCGCCACGGGCCGAACTGGCTTCAGCGCCAACTGCCCTTCTGGGCGGCCACGCTGGTGGCGCGGGCGTGGATCGTGATCCTGCCGCTGCTGACACTGGCCATCCCGCTGATCCGGATGCTGCCGCCGGTGTACAACTGGCGCATCCGCGCCCGTGTTTACCGATGGTACAAGCGGATTCGCCGTATCGACGACCGTGCGGGGTCGGTCGAGGATGTCGAGCAACTGCATCTGATGCGCGATGAGCTGGCGCGGATCGAGGATGAAGTAGGTGGGGTGCGGGTGCCGCTGTCTTACATGGACCAGTACTACGACCTCCGCTTTCATCTGCGGCTGGTGCGCGGTCGGATCGAAGAGCACCTTGCGCGCATCGAAGGGCGTACACCGGCGTCGACGGCTGGGGAAGGCGGCGCGGCCCAGACCGATCCCACCGCCGCACCCGGTGCGTGAGAGGGCGGGTCAGTTTCCGTGCATGATCTGGAGGCCGGATTCGGCCATGTCGTACAGGGTGTGGACGGCGGCGACGATGCCGAACCCGCGGTGGATATACAGCACACCGAGGAAGATGCCCATCACCGTATAGAAGGTGAAGGCGGCGGGGGTGAACGGGTTGTCCGCATTGAAGTGATAGACAGCGAAGGCCACCGAGGTGATGGCAATGGCGATGCCGGTGCCATGGCCATCTTTCATGCCAAGATAATCCACCAGCAGCAGATGCAGCAGGGTGATGCCGATGAGGCGGAAGAAGAGTTCCTCGTAGATGCCGGCGCCGATGTCGAGCACGAGCCGCGACTGCCAGGGCAGTTGCTCGGCGACCGGTTCACCGCTGAGTGCCTGTAGGCCCAATGCCGTGTCCAGCGTGGCCGGCGGCGCAAGCGCGAAGCGGCTGAACACGACTGCGAAGGCGAGCATCGGAAGCGCCCATGCCACCGATTCCAGCCACATGACCCCGTACAGGCGGGGCGAAAGTTCGAACGGATCGCGGCGGCGCCAGTGCCAGACCAGCAGCACCACCAGCACCAGCAGCATGGGGACATGCTGCCAGGGCAGGCCGAGGATGTCGAAAAACTCGAAGATCAGACGCCGCGCGTGAATGTCACGGGCGCCTTCTCCATCGCCGAAGTCGCCGTAGATTGGCTGAAGGGTCTCATAGAGCACCACCAGCGGCAGGAGGAAGAAGAATATCTGCAACGGCCGCTGCGACCGCTCGGCGTAACCGGCAAGCGCAGGCACCGTCCCGGCTGAGGTGGCGCTTGCTGAGACAGTGTCCTTGCTCGGCACCGGGTACGCTCCGGTCAATGCGGGGGATTCGAGGCAGATCAGGTTCGGGCGATGCGCCAGCCGTGGCGGCAGTGGCCGTGATCAGAAGCGCATGACGGCGTGGATGTCGCCGTATCCGTTCAGCTTTTCGCGGCCGGGCAGGAACGTCAGTTCGATCAACACGGTAATGCCGACCAGGTCCGCCCCGCAGGCGCTGAGCAGGTCGCAGCACGCTTTCATCGTGCCGCCGGTCGCGAGCAGGTCATCGACCATCAGGATGCGCTGACCCGGGGCGATGGCATCCTCATGAATCTCCAGGCGGTCGGTGCCGTATTCGAGTTCATACTCGATGCTTCGGGTCTTTGCCGGCAGCTTGTCGGGCTTGCGGATGGGGATGAATCCAGCCGAGAGCGCCTGGGCGATGGCGGTGCCGAAGATGAACCCGCGGCTTTCGGCCCCGGCGACAAGCTCGATCCCCTTGCCGCGGAACGGGTTGACCATCTGCTCGACGGCCATCGCCAGACCGCCGGGGTCCTTCAAGAGGGGGGTGATGTCCTTGAAGACGATGCCGGGCTTGGGCCAGTCGGGAATGTCTCGGATCAGGCTTTGAAGGTCCATCTTCGGTCATGCTCCGGGTGCGCCGGCCGGCCCGGCCGGGACCAGCCGTTTTCAGCATCCAGCCGCGCCAGCGGCTGCTTTTGTACCACAAACCCATCGCCGAAGACGCCCCCCCGGAAACCAGGGCAAACGCATGTAGACGCGAAACCGGCTGGCTGCGTCAGCGGCTTCCGGGGGTGTCCGCAGCCGATGGCCATGACGGCCTGTGATTGGGGGTTCGCCGCATGGCCATCAGCCGCC
>PUNN01000283.1 GCA_003552605.1 Phycisphaeraceae bacterium | reverse complement strand
CGTGGCCGGGCGGCCCCATCACTCCCCGCCGCGCTCCAGGGCATCCAGCAGCCGGCGGCGCTGCTCGGGATCGAGCTTGGCCAGGTCGGCCGCGAGGCGCTCCAGGTCGGCCTTCGGCGCACCGGTTGCCCCGGATTCTGCCCCACCGGCGCCCCGCTCGGGTTCGCAAGTCGCTTCACAATCGACACTTGCGCCTTTCAGTTCGACTCCCCTTGGGGGTGCTTTGGTTTTCTCACGTGGCCCACAATGAGCGCCAGCAGGTTTGAGCGGGGGCTTGCCCCCCTTCGAGGGGTGGTGGTGCGCCTGGGGGGGACCGGATTGCGGACCGGGCCGGGGTTGGCCGAGTCATCCGCCCGGGCGGTCCGGGCAGTGGTGACTTTGCACAGAATCGCTCAGCCGACAGCGGCAGGACACACCTGGCGGCGAAGGTTCAGGGTGGGGGGAGTGCCCGGCAGCAGGCAAAGGGCGGTAAGTACCCCTGCGACAGCTCCTGCCCCGACCCGTAGTCCTCATTCATGCCCGAGCAGGCCGATGAAAGCCCGGCGGCGAAGCTTTCCATCCGCTCCTCCAGGGCAACGATCGGTGATCGCGAAAGGAGAGTGTGCCCCTGTCCTTTCCCAGACCCGCCAAGCTTGACGGTCACCTCACCAGACAGGGCGAAGGCGTGTAGCTTGAAGGCGAGAGGAGTTTGCGGTCGCTTGCGTCAGGGGGCGTATGAGCCAAAGATTTGCTATAGTAGCGCTGAGTAGACGCTTTAGAGAACGTATTCATCGTTACGCGCAACGGCTTGGGCAGTTCCGGGATGCCTGCCGCGGGGACCGATGAGCAAACTGATCCTCCCCATTCCCGGCTTTTCCGGGCTCGCAGGCGTTCCCGCTCCCGGTAGCCCCTTGGGCAACGAGCCCGGGCCCATCGATTCAGTACCCACCCATGAGTACCACAAGCGAGATATTCGACGAGGCAACCGACTTCGGTCAGATGGGACTTCGCGACAGCGTCCTTGCGGGCGTTGAAGCGATGGGGTTCACCCGCCCCACCCATATCCAGGCTCAGCTCATTCCGCGCATCCTCGCCGGTCATGATGTGATCGGCCAGGCCAAGACGGGCACAGGCAAGACCGCCGCCTTTGGCCTGCCGATTCTCCAGATGGCCGACAAGGATGTGCCCATGCAGGCCCTGATCCTCACGCCCACCCGCGAGCTTGCAGCGCAGGTGGCCGGCGAACTTGCCGAACTCGGCCGCAAGACACCGATTCGTGCCGCCTGCATCATTGGCGGTGAATCGGCCCGGACGCAGGTGCAATCGGTCAAGGAGGGCGGCCACATCATCGTGGGCACGCCCGGCCGGGTGATGGACCTGCACGGCCGCGGGCAGATCAAGTTCGACAACATCCGTTTCGCCGTCCTCGACGAGGTGGACCGGATGCTCGATATCGGCTTCCGTGATGACATTCGGCGGATCCTGAAAGCGATCAAGCGGCCGCACCAGACGGTCTTCGTCTCAGCCACGATCGAGGAGGAGATCGAACGTCTGGCACGCAGCTTCATGAGCGCGAAGGTCGAGCGGGTCACCATCGAGTCCAAGGCCCTGACGGTCGACCTCGTCGATCAGCGATACATCCCGGTCGAGGCATGGGACAAGCGCCGGATGCTGATGCACCTGATCGAGCACGAAAAGCCGCCGGTGACGCTCGTATTCTGCCGCACGAAGGCGACGGTGATCCGCCTGGCGCGGCGGCTGCGCGATCAGAACGTTGCCGCCCGTGAGATTCATGGCGACATGCCCCAGGACAAGCGCACGCGAGTGATGAAGGCGATGCGCGAGGGGAAGGTGAAGGTGCTGATCGCCTCGGACCTTGCGGCGCGTGGCCTCGATGTCGAGCACATCACGCACGTGATCAACTACGACCTGCCCGAGGACCCCGATGTCTACGTACACCGCATCGGCCGCACGGCCCGGGCGGGCCGGCGTGGCGTGGCCTGGTCGTTCGTCTCGCCGGAGGAAGGCAACCTGCTGACCGAAATCGAGAAACTCACCGGCGTGCTGATGGAAAAGCACGAACCGGCCGAGTTCGAACCAGGCCCCGTCCCGCAGGACGTCGCCGAGCAGCGTGCCCGTGAGGCCGGACGTCGCAAGGATGATCCCATGCAATCGGTCGTCTCACGCGTGGAGCCGGAGGTCAACGACCCCGATGCGTTAACCCCGGAAGAGATCGCCCGCCGCTTTCCTGATGGCCGGGTGCCGAAAAGCCCGCCACGGCGGACGCTCGGTGCCAAGTTCCGCTCACGCCGAAAGCGGTAAGCCCAGGGTGACGTATGCAGTGGGGGTGGTCAGTCAGCCAGCAGCGTAAGGGGTGCCAACGGGGAAAGAGGGACGGTGGGGCAGTGGCGTGGGCTTTTGCCGCCGGACCGGCCGGGAAATCACTCTTGCTCGGCCTCCATACTATCTTCATCGGGCACGGAATCGTCATCGCGCTGCGGTGAAGGCTCAGCGACGATCAGCAGTTGCAGTCGCAACGGTGCGTGTTCATCGGGGCCGCGTTGCTCACCTTTCAGCGTCTCGATGTATCGGTCGAGGACTTGACGCCACTGGTCGGTGGTGAGTCGGATGGTCTGGGTGAATGCCTCGCGACCATCCCCCTCGACGGCGTCAGAAGTAACGTCAGCTATCGCGGCTGCTTCATCCCGGCCGCGG
>PUNN01000053.1 GCA_003552605.1 Phycisphaeraceae bacterium | reverse complement strand
CGACCATCTCATCGTGACCGAGCGCCTCGGCCAGGCGCTCACCAAGCATCCGCTCGTACTCGCGCCGGAAAGCGCTGGAAATATCCCCTTCAAAGACACCCGCCAGCCGCTGCCGGGCCTCGGCCACGGTCCCAAGGGCTTCGTCCTCACCCTCGAAATCGGTCAGTTGACCCACCCAGTGGTCGCAGAAATCGCGGATCTGGCCCCGCTCGGCGCCGCCGATGCGGTCGGCCTGCCGCACGGCCTGTGGGAGCTGGGGTTGAGCCACCGCGCCGGTGACCGGAGCCAGCAGCATACAGAAGGCCAGCAACACCGGCATCATGAGGCGGTTGAGCATCGGATCCGGTCTCCGCAGCGGGGCCGAAGGCGGGTAAAGTCGGGAACACGGCGGGGATTCGCAGCTTAATGGACACTACCGCCACCCGAGGGGGGTGTCAATTCAGCGGCTGAAGGGTCAAGGAGCGGGGGGTGCATGACACATGTGGCGGGGTCCCTTTATAGCCAGAGTAAGGTTGGCTGGCTGCGTCAGCGGCTTCCGGGGTGTCCGCAGCCGATGGCCATGCAGCCACCCAGGGTTCAGGATGCCCCGAGTGCGTTGCGGCCTCGCATGGCCATCGGGCTGAAGGCCCCCGGAAAGCCCGCTGACCATGCCACCCCCCGGGTTGCCCGCCGTGGTGAAGATGAGCATGGGCGGCATGGTCAGCGGGTTGTCTTGCTTCCGGGGCAGCCCGATGGCCAGGCGAGTCGCCGAGGCGCTCGGAACGCCCGCCACCCGGCCCCGCATGGCCATCGGCTGCGGACAGCCCCGGAAGCCGCTGACCATGCCACCCGGGTTTTGCGGCTACATGCGTTTGTCCTATCAATAAGCCCCCCGGCTTGCTGAGCGCGCGCCGGTGACTATGCTGGCAATGGTTACACCGGGGCGGTTTATCCGCTGGCACGGGGCGGTCAATAGCAGTCGCCCCCGGCCCCCCGGTACCCGCGGTCTCCGCCCCGCAGCGACCACCCGGGCCGGTCTCATGCCGGCCCCATCCCGCGGGCACCCACGGGCCCATCGGGATTCCTTCCCCACCCGGAGCATCCCATGTACGACGCGATCCGCCATACCCGTCGCCGCAGTGACTCTCCCGATGCGTTCGCGCTCGGGCTGATCGAGACCAAGGAATCCGCCGCAAAGCGCACGGGGCTGCGCGGGCGTCGGGATTGGCTCATCCCGGCTGATATCGAGTCCGACGTCGGGATCGCCGTAGATGCCACGATGCATCGGCCCGAGTGTTCCCTCGCCCCGGGCGAATTGCAGGTGGTCTACCCCGATCCCGGTTGTGAGCCGGTGTATCTGCTCGGCCTTGGCAGTGAAGGGGCCATTGATGCCCGCCACGTGCGACAGGCCGCGGCGGCACTGGCCCGGCAGGCGTTCAGCGCCGAGGTATCCCGACTGGAAATCGTGCTGAATGCCGATCACCTGGCCCCGCTCGGGATGGCGATGGCCGGGGAAGCCATTGGTGAAGGACTCACCCTTGGCAACCTCCAGTTCACGCAATTCGCCGGCGCGGCGGCCCTGAAATCGCCGATGAGTCTCAAGCTCAGCGTGCATGCCGCCGGCGGTACAGGCTCGGGCCTCGCCCGCGGGATCGAGCGCGGCTTGGCGATGGGTGAATCGGCCAACCTCGCCCGCCGCCTCGCGGCGACCCCGCCGAACGTGGCTGACCCGGCGTTCATCGTCGCCGAGGCCCGCCGGGTTGCGAAGCAGGCGGGGTTGAAACTGCGGGTCATCGAGGCGGCGGAGCTTGAAAAGATGGGCCTGCGCGGGCTGCTGGCCGTCGGCGGGGCGGGCTCGCGGCCACCAGCGCTGATCTGCCTTGAACATCACCCGGCCGATGGCACACGCCGCAGTCGCAGCACGGCCCGACGCGGGGCGGGCGGCAAAGCCTCTCGAGCCGCGGACGATGGCCCCATCCTGCTGGCCGGCAAGGCGGTGACCTTCGATACCGGTGGGTATTCGCTCAAGCCGCGCGATGGCATGTCCGGGATGAAGTATGACAAGTGCGGCGGGATGGCCGTGCTCGGGGCGATGCATGCAATCGGCACGCAGAAGCTCAAGCAGCACGTGCTCGGCATCATTCCCGTGGTCGAGAACATGATCGACCGCGAGGCCTACCGCGTGGATGACATCCTCACCATGTACAACGGTGTGACGGTCGAGGTGGCCAACACCGATGCCGAGGGCCGGCTCATCCTGGCCGATGCGATGGCGTGGGGCTGTGAGCATTACAAGCCGCGGGCCGTGATCGACCTGGCCACATTGACCGGCGGGGTGGTGATCGCACTGGGCAACCATTGCGCGGGTCTGTTCTGCAATGATGAGGCCCTGCGTGATCGGCTCATCGCCGCAGGCGACCGCGCACACGAGCGGGTGTGGCCGCTGCCACTGTGGGATGAACACCGGGAGTTGATGAAGGGAACGCACTGCGACCTGGTCAACGCCGGTGCCCGCAAGGCCCACCCGATCCAGGGCGCGGCGTTTCTGTCGTACTTTGTCGGGGCCGAGGCGCCCCGGCAGATGCCCTCGATTCCGTGGGCCCACGTCGACATCGCCGGCGTCGCCGCGCTTGACAAGGCCACCGGCAACCTGCCGGTGGGGCCGACCGGCTTCGGCGTGCGGCTGCTGTACCGCGCGATCGAGGCCTGGTGAGTCCCCGCCGCCT
>PUNN01000424.1 GCA_003552605.1 Phycisphaeraceae bacterium | reverse complement strand
GATTGGCCGTCAGCGCGATGCGGGCCGCGGCCAGCCGCGGCTCATCCCGCACCGCCAGCCGCCAGGCGGAGGCGGCATCGGGTGCATAACCATGGCTCACCTGATAGGCCCAGCCTCGCAGAAAGTTCGCCGCAGCGGTGCGGGCCCTGTCACCCCCAAGCCGGTCGAGGGCGCGCAGCAGGGGGCGTGGACCATCATGGGCCTCGATCAGCCGACGGGCATAGAGGTCAAGGCGGTCGACATCAGCCTGCGGGTCATCGTCAATGACCTCGATTATCGCCTCTACCGCCTCGCGCCAGGCACGATTGCTGTTGCGCTTGACGGCCAGATCGAGCATGCGGTCAAGCACATTCGCATCGCCCGGGTGGCTCTGAAGGTGCCGGGCAAGCAATGCCTGAGCATCGGCCGGCTCGTGAATGCGCGAAAGCAGCATCACGAGGCGCTCGGGTTTGTCCAGCCGCTCGTAGATGCGTTCCAGTTCGCGGCTGAAACGGCTGTCAGGCGGGTGCAGTTCGACGAGATACTCAAGCAGTCGCAGCGCCGAATCGGCCGCGGCAGTCAGCTCGAGCTGATCGAGCACGAGATCGCGGGCCGCCGGCAACTGTTCGATGCGCAGCAGGGCATAAGTCAACCGCGCTGCCAGCGGCCCCGGCCGCCCTGCTTCAAGCTCACCGGCGCGGTGATAAGCGATCAACGCACGGTCCGGTCGGTCGATGCGGCTATGCATGTCCCCGAGGTTCTGCCATAGGCCCGCCTGCTGTCGGGTCAGGACGCCGATCTCACGCATGAAACGCGCCGAAAACTGGAAATCGACGCCACGATCCAGCAGCCGGTGATGGGCATCGGCCGCGGCGGCATCGTAGCCCTCCCGCTCCAGCGCCATGCCCAGGAAGTAAGGCACCATGACGGCGAGGCCGGGATCAGTCTTGGCAAGGTCCATCTGCGACGCCCGACCGAACACCGCGATTGCCTCGTCCCAACGGCGCTCGCCGAACAGGTAACGCCCGAGCATGTAAAGCGCCTGTGGATCATCGGGCTCGTGGACGAGCGCGCGGCGGAAACTGACCGCGGCACTGGCGCCATCGCCGATGGCCAGGTACAACTCGCCGGCAAGGCGCAACAGGGCCGGCTCTTCGGGGTTTTCGCGCAATGCCGGGCCCAGGGCCGAAAGGGCCTGTCGGGGCTCCCCCTGAATCTGCTTGGCACGGGCCGCCACGAAGGCACGCTGGACCTCGAGCGACGGCTCAGCGCGACGGGATGGAGCGGGTGATTCCTGCTGCTGCTGCCCCGCCGCCCGCGGCAGAAAGTCCTGCGTGGGTATCTGATCGAGTATGGTGCTCAACGCCAGTTGCGCACGCTCAAGAGCCTTGCCCTCGTGCGGCCGGACCAGTTCAGCCGGCACATCGGGCGGGGGGTCGATGTCGCGGACAACTTCGTAGGAAAGGGGGCCTTCGGCCTGCTCGGTCGGTGGTGCCTGCTCAGCCTCCCCATTATCCGACACCTCCTGCCGCTCGATTGCGGCCACGACATCTTCAACGTGGCGAAGCTCTGCCGAATGCGGGGTGTTGGCACATGCCGCGGCCAGCAGCGGCACCAGCGGAGCGATCGCAAGCATGGCGGTCCGCGTGAGCATGAAGCGCGGTCCTCGCCGGGCAGGGCAACGCGGCCCTGCCGGGTGTCAGAAGGTACAAGCCAACGGTGGGTGGCGGCCATGAACTGGCCATCCACCCACACCGTTCCCGTGGCCACATCATCCCATCGGCCGCTCCACGGCTCCACCCCCGACCCCGGCCCCCGGAACCCGGCCCCCGGAACCCGGACGGAATGGGCCTTCCGTGCCAGGGATGGCGTTCCTGCGACCGGCTCACCGGCCGCGAGCGCCCGGCGAAGGTCAGATGACCTTATTCAGCGGGTAACTGATGATACCCACCGCGCCAGCCCGGACCAGCCGGGGCACCAACTCGCGCTCGGTTGCCTCCTCGACGATCACCTCGACCGCGACCCATTCGCCATCGGCCAGCGGGCTGACGGTTGGGGATTTCTCGGCGGGGAGCATCGCCGATATTTCCTCGAGGGCGTTGCGGGGCACGTTCATCTTCAACCCCACCTTCTGCCGCGCGGCGATCGCCCCCTTCAGCAGAAGCGCCAGGTCCTCGATCCGCCCGCGTCGGGCCGGCTCGGCCCACGCCGCGTGGTTGGCGATCAGCCGCGTCGTGCTGCTCATCACCGTGTCGAGCACTCGCAACTTGTTGGCCCGCAGCGAGGAGCCGGTCTCGGTGATGTCGACGATCGCATCGACCAGCCGGGCCTTGACCTCGGTGGCACCCCAGGAGAACTCAACCTTGCGCACGTTGATGCCTCGCTCATCAAAATACTGCCGGGTCGCATTAATCAGCTCGGTGGCGACGATCCCGCCGGCAAGGTCTTCAGGTTTGTGGATCGACGACTCTTCCGGCACCGCCAGAACCCAGCGCGCCGGTCGGCTTGTCGCCTTCGAATAGGCAAGCTCGCACACCTCGTGAACATCCGAACCGTTCTCGACCACCCAGTCGCAACCGGTGATGCCCACGTCGATCACCCCGTCCTCGACATAGCGGCTCATCTCCTGCGCGCGGAACATGATGCACTGCATGTCCGGATCGTCAATGCTCGGAAAGTACGACCGGTCGCTGACACGAAGGTCATATCCGGCTTTCTGAAACAGGTCGGCGGTGGATTCCTGCAAGCTGCCCTTGGGGATGCCGATACGCAGCAGCGGACGGTTGGCTTCATCAATCAAGGTACTCATCCTCTTCTCGGAAAACGTCATCTCGGCCGGGTCCTTCGCCTCGGCCGGCGGGGTATTCTGCCACGACACGGTAAATTTCGCATGAGACGCCATGGCGGCATGAACGCGGTGGATCAGCGACGGTGGCGGCAGGATGGCGAACGCCTTCACCCGGGGTCGGGCTCGTCACCGGCCGCGGCCGCGGCCCGGCCTCTGCCGCTGATGTGTTCAGATGCTCGCCCGCGCCTGTTCGACCCGCGATGCTTCACCCTGTGCATCGGCCCAGCCGCGCAGCAGCAAGTGGGTCTCGAGCGCCTGCTCAGCGCGCACATGGCGTTCAAGGAACGCCACGACCTCGGGAAGTGTCGCTTCAGGGTCGATCGCCTGCTCTCCTTTGAGCAATTCGACAAGCACTTCATCCACAGGTACGGCATGGCCCCCATACCCCATCAACGTCACCTGTGCCGCCACATACGGCACCATACCGGGCAGGGAATCGAGAAAGCTGCGGACCTGCTTCTTGCCACGTGACCCGAGCGGCTCGAGGCTGGTCGCGTAGAACTGCTTGAAAATCGCATGCATCGCATCCCGCATCCGTTCAGCACGCTCCTCGGCGAGCGGGTACTTCGGACCAAGCAACCTTGCCACCTCATGTGAATGGGTCACGCGAAGGTCGTTGAGGTCGACGCACGCTTCCATGAGCCGGCCGTAGGCGTCGTGAGCACTGTGCGTATCGGCGTTCCATTCAAGAAACGCCATCACCAGCCGTGCCAGCGGCGGCAGGGGGTCGGGGTCGACAGGTTGATAAGACTGCTTCAACTTCTTCTGAAGCGTGGCGAGTTTCTTGGAATAAGCGGTGGCGTTTTTCACGTTCATCTACTCCGCGGGGCGCCATACCGGCACCTCGGCTCACGGGTTGGTTTCATCTGCCGGGCCATCCCCGGCTTCATCTGAACGGGCATCCCCGGCAGCACTTCCGGGTGGATTCGCGGGCGTATCCGGCACATTTCCGGGGACGTTTCCCGGGGCGATTTCCGTGTCATTTTCGGGAGTATTGCCGGGAGTATTTCCGGGGGTACTTCCGGGGGCGGGGCCTTCGAGGTCGAGTCCTTCTCGGATGGCCTGCATCACCTCGGCCTGTTTCTTGAGCGAATCATCGAGTTCAAAAACGAGCCGGGGAAAGCGGCGCATGTGCATCTGTGGCCGGACAAGCGATGCGATGTGGCCGGCACCGCTGCGAAGCCCGGCGATGGTCCGGCGCTCGTGCTGCTGTGGCATGACCGATACAAAGACTCGCGCCTGGGCATGGTCCGGGCTGAGGTCGATCCGCGTGATGCTGACAAGGCCGGCGATGCGCGGATCGGAAATCCGGGCCTGCAACGCATGGCTGATCAGCCGCTTGAGCGTGGATTCGATCTGCTGTTTTCGTACCGTCATCACGTACGTTCCAATAAGGCAGTCAACCGGATGCAGCGTGGCAGCGTAGCGGGGCTTTCGGGGACTCGGGGGCTTCCGGGGGGCCGGGCTTCCGGGGGCGGCGCTGCCCGGGGCGTCGGGGTGGGCCGGCAACCTCACCGGCCACTTAGAATCTCGATCCGGTGGTCGCTGACGTAGCAATCGGGGTGGGTGCCGAGTTTTTCGAGCAACCGGTCGAGCACGCTCTGGGCTCGTGGCACGCTGTTGGCGGCGAGCGTGATACCGATGATCGCCCGCCGCGGTTCATCCAGCGCCTCGACCTCGGCCACGGAGACCTGGTGCTCACGATGCAGCCGGTCCTTGAGGCTGTTGACCACGCGGCGCTTGTCCTTGAGCGAGCCGGCCCATTCGATGGCCAGTTCGATCTGAAGAATGCCCACAACCATGCTGGCCTTTAACGGTGGCGAGGCTGCGTGGCCCCGCCCTCGGGGGGTGGTGATGGCAGCGGCGTCATCACCGGGTGATGCGGATGCGGGGGCTCGCCGGTCAACGGCGGCCCATCAACTCAGCGCCGCGGCGCCGCTCAGTCAAGCGTGCGCTTGACCTCGAGCAGCTTGTAGCACGTAATCACATCGCCGGGCTTGACATCATCGAACCCGGCCACGCGGATACCGCACTCGGTGCCCGCACGCACCTCGCGGACATCATCCTTGACCCGCCGCAGCGAGGACAACTCGCGGTTGTCGGTCACAACCGAACCATCGCGTTCCACGCGGACCTTCGTCCCGCGCTGCACCGCGCCCTCGGTGACAAGGCAGCCGGCCACCTGGCCGATCTTCGAAACGCGGAAGACCTGACGTACCTCGGCACGGCCGATCACCTCTTCCTTCGTCTCCGGCTCGAGCATGCCCTCGAGCGCCGACTTCACATCGTTGGTCAGGTCGTAAATCACGCGGTATAGCCGGACGTCGACCTTGCGCTGCTCGGCGATCTCGCGCACCGCGGCGGGAATGACCACGTGGAAACCGAAGATCACCGCATCGGAGGCATCGGCAAGCAGCACATCGCTTTCGGTGATGCCGCCGACCGCCGCGTGCAGCACACGCACCCCCACTTCATCGTTGCCCATATCTTCGAGACTCTTGCGAAGCACATCGAGCGAACCCTGCACGTCGGCCTTGAGCACCACGCGCAATTCACGCGTCTCGCCGGCGGCAAGCTGCTCGGCGAAGTTGGCCAGGGTCACCTTCGTCTTGCTGGCAAGCTGCTGCTCGCGCTCGATCTCACGGTAATGGTGGGCCACTTCCTCGGCCCGCTTGAGCGTGTCGGTCACGTAGAACTTGTTGCCCGCATCCGGCACCATGTCGATGCCGGACAGTTCCACCGGCGTGGCCGGCCCGGCCTCGCGGATCGAGCGGCCGCGGTCATCGGTCATGTCACGCACGCGCCCGTAGGCGCGGCCGATGACGATGAAGCCGCCCACCTTCAACTGGCCCTGCTCGACCATCACCCGGGCCACGGGGCCGCGGCCCTCCTGCATCTCGGACTCGATGACGGTGCCACGCGCCGGGCCGTCGTAATCAGCCTTCAACTCGAGCAGTTCGGCCTGGTAGTCAAGCAGTTCGAGCAGTTCCTCGACACCCTGACCCGTGATCGCACTGGTGGGCACGACCTCGGTATCACCGCCCCATGGCACCGGGTTGAGCTCCTGCGCGGCGAGTTCACCGTAAATCTGCTGAATCTTGGTGTCATCCACCTCCGGCCGGTCGATCTTGTTCAGCGCCACCACGATCGGCACCCCGGCGGCCTTCGCATGGTTGATCGACTCGATCGTCTGCGGCATCACGCCATCGTCTGCGGCACACACGAGCACCACCAGGTCGGTCAGGCCCGCCCCGCGGGCACGCATCGAGGTGAACGCCTCGTGGCCCGGCGTGTCGAGGAAGACCACCGTCTTCTCCTGGCCATCATGACCGTGTGCGGTCACCCGATAGGCACCCACGTGCTGCGTGATGCCGCCATCTTCGTGGCTGGCGACATCGGCGGCACGGATGCGGTCGAGCAGGCTCGTCTTGCCGTGGTCGACGTGGCCGAGCACCGTCACGATCGGCGGACGCGGCCGCAGGTCGACCTGCTCACGTGCCTCGAACTCGGCCTCGATCTGCTCGGCGGCACTCTTCTGCGCCTTGACATCGAGATCGATGTTGTATTCCAGGCAGATCTCCATCGCCGTGTCAGCGTCGATCGCCGAGTTGATGTTGGCCATAATCCCCTGCTTGAACAGGTATTTGATGATGTCTGCGGCCTTGATACCCGTGGCCGCGGACAGGTCCTTGATGAAGATCGGCTCGGAGATCTCCACCTTGCCGCCGGTGACCAGCGCCGGCTGCGCCGCAGCGCCGCCGCCATCGCGGCGGCGAAGGGTCTGCTGCTTGCGCTTGACGTAGCCGGCCGACTGATTGAGCTTGGCATCGAGTTCGGCCACGTCCGCCGCGGTCAGCTTCGTCGGGCCGGTGGGCAGGGCCTCACCGTATCGGCCGCCCCCGCCCCCGCGACGGCTGCTGAGTGTCCGCCGCTTGCCCGCACCGCCGCGCTTCGGCTCGGCCTCGACCGGTTCGCCTCGACCGGCCCCGCGGCCGCGCACCGGGCCACGACTGCGGGCCACCGCCGGCTCGCCGCCACCGTCGGTGCGATCCCCACCGGCCGGCCGGGCCGGGCCACCGGGCCGCCGTGACCGCGGGCTGGCAATACTGTCGGGCTTTTCGATCCGGACGACCTTCGGCCCTTTGAGCTGAGCACTCGTGGGCTTCTCGAGCCGTTCGCCCGCCGGGCGAATTTCCTGCGGTCGATCGGGCACGTTGGGCACACCAACCGGGCCTGTGCTCGGACGCCGTGTCGCCTTGCTCGATCCTGAGGGCTTTTCGCCAGCCTCATCGGCCTCTGGTCCCTTGGTCTCCTGCTTTTCCGTCTCTTCCGAGGGCGTTGGCGCATCAGTCCCCGCGGAGGTGGCCGCTTCAGTCGCGGCCGCGGCCTCATCGGTCTCGGGCTTGGTTTCGGTCGTCTCACCCGCCGGCGCAGTGGGCTCCGCCACCTCTGCCTGCGCAGGTGCCGCGGGCTCGGCCTCGGCCTTGGTCTCCGCAGGCCGCGCCTTACGCGCCCGCGCCGTGGCCCGCTTGGCCCGCGGCGGCCGCGGCGGCTCCTCCACGGCAGTGGCCGCTTCGCCCTCTCCGGACTCACCCTCACCCGGTGCCTGCTCAGCGCGATCCTGCTCATCCCCGCCCGCGGCAGCTTCCGCGCCCTGCTCGGGCTCGGCCACGGCGACCTGCGAGCCGCTGTCAGACTCATCGCCGGTGGCATCATCGCCCTCTGTCGAGGCAGCCGAAGCGCGCGGACGTCGGCGGGCCTTGCGGGCCTGATCAATGTCCACATGCTCGGAGGCCTCCACCGCGGTGGCGACCTTGTGCTCCTCGCTGAACCATTCGCGGATGGTCTGCTCGAGGCCAAGCTTCACCTTCGACATGTGATTGGTGATGTCCGGCACGCCCTCGGCCTTGCACTTGTTAATAACATCCTTGCTGGTTACACCCAGCTCCTTGGCGAGCTCGAACACGCGACGCGACTTAGCCAAAGTCTGCTCCTTGGTGACAACGCACGCCGCCGCCATGCAAGGCGGCGGCCCTTCGAATGCTTGCGACGAACCTTACCGGCCGTCGGCGGGCCGATCGGCAAGCGCGCCCGTCTCGGACGCATCTTCACCGCTCGGTTCCGATTCACGCTGATCTTCATCCCCCGAGTCCGCCTCATCGCCGGCTGAACCGGCCTGCTCGGCCAACGCGCCGGCATCAACCACGGCGCCATCATCCTGCACAGGATTCTCGGCACCGGCCGCCGCGCCCGCGGCAGCATCGCCGGCACGCTGCCGGTTGCTTTCGAGCATCGACACGATGTCGCCGCCTTCGCCTTCGGGGGTGGGCCGGCCCTCGGCTTCGGGATCGGCCTTGGCCGAGGCCATGTCACCGAGAATCGCCGCCGCCTGTGCTGCGCCGGGCTGGGCGGCCTCGAGGGCACGCTGCCTCTCGGCCTCTTCCTTCTCACGCTGCTGCTGCTCGGCAACTTCCCGCGCACGCTCGGAGCTATGCGCCACCACCCGTTCGGCAAGTTCCGGATCGATGCCGACCGACTCGATCAGATACTCCGCACCGACCTCCTCGACATCGAAAATGCTGATGACGCCAAGCGCGGCGAGGCGGTCGATCTGCTCATCCACGATGCCCTCGACCTCGCGGAGCGTCTCATGCATGATCTCCAGACTCTTAGCGAACTCCGGCGGCGTCAGGATGTCAATGTCCCAGTTGGTCAGCCGCGCGGCGAGGCGAACGTTCTGCCCGTGCTTGCCGATGGCCAGCGACAGTTGATCGTCGCCCACCACCACGGTCGCCCGGCCGAGCTCGAAGCACAGCGAGATCTCATCGACCTCCGCGGGCTTGAGCGCGTTCTGGATCAGCACCTGGCTGGACTCGTTCCAGCGGACAATGTCGATCTTCTCGCCACCGAGTTCATCCACAATGTTCTTGATCCGGCTGCCCCGCACACCGACGCAGGCGCCGACGGCGTCGACCTTCGCATCGATCGAGGCGACCGCGATCTTCGTCCGCCGGCCCGGCTCACGCGCCATGGCCTTGATGTCGATGATCCGCTCCTGAACCTCCGGCACCTCGACCTCGAACAGGCGGCGGATGAAGTCCGGGTGGGCACGGCTGAGGACGATCTTGACCTGACTGGCGGTCTCGCGGACATCGAGGATCAGGCACCGCACACGCTCGCCCGGCTGATGCTGCTCGCCGGGAATCTGCTCGCTGCGGGGCATGAACCCTTCAGCGCGGCCGACCTGCACCACCAGCGCCCCGCCTTCGTAGCGCTGGGCCGTGCCCGTGACCAGTTCCTCGATCCGCTGGGAGTATTCATCATAAATGCTGGCACGCTCATCCTCGCGAAAGCGCTGGATCATCACCTGCTTGGCCGTCTGGGCGGGAATGCGTCCGAGCGCGGCGAGGGAAACCGACTCGCCGTTGTGCCACATCTTGATCGTGCCGCTGAGACGATCGAGCTCGCAGGTGATGTCATCGGTCTCGGCCGCATCGAAATGCTTCCTTGCCGCTGAGACCATCGCCTGCTCAATGTCGGTAAACAACGACTCTTTCTCGATGTTGCGGTCACGCGCGATCGAGTCGACAAGTCGCAGCAATTCGGGGCCGTTGATCTGAGCCATGAGCGAGTTTTTCCTGTCCATCCCGACCCTGGTCGGGATGCTGCGAGGCCATTTCACGTCACCGCCCCATGCGGTGACCCTCACGCCCTCGGCGGGCGTATCCGGGTTCGCGACTTCCTGTCGCCACCGGTCGGCAGGCCCGGGCATCACCCGGCCCCCCGCGGGATTGATCCGCTGCGTGCCGGCCCGACGGGTCGGACACCGCAGGCATCCACACCGCCGGCTTCACCGGCCAACCCCAACCCCCTGGTCATGCCCCGCCCTTGCAAAGCCCCCGGGGCCATCCACGGGGCTGACATCGCGAGCCATGCCGTGGGCACCCATGACCCGTTGTTCCCCGGGGGCTGACCTTTCCGGGGGTCCGGGGGTTCAGCATCCGGGGGGCTTGCCTTCCGGGGTCGCCTTCCGGGGCGCCTTCCGGGGGGGCGGGGGCCTAACGAAACAGGCCACGATCTACCGTGGTTACGGATCGTGGCCTGGGGCGGGCAACCTTTCCCCTGCCGGGAGCCGCCACCTCTGCGGCCACATCCACCTGCAAGGCGGAACGGCCGCATGGAAGCGGGTACCGGCGGGGTTGTGCCGGGCTGTGCTGGCATTTCGCCTAGCTCATGCCGCCGACTCCTTTAAAGAGACGGGCCGACAGGCCGCGAAAAATGCCGAGGCAGAACGGTGATGGTGGCGCACGGCAACCATCACTTCTTCTTCAGCCCCAAGCCAATCTGACCGCAATGCTTCCGCATGACAGTCGCCCCAATAACCAAAGCCGCCGGACACCGTGTCCGGCAAGTCGCTGCCTATCAGTGTAGGTCGGCACCTCGCTCTGTCAACCTCGACAAAACCGACAACCACCACTGTTGATGTCAACACAGGCCTGCATCCTGGAACCATCTGTCGCAATTCCGGTATATATTACGCCCCATGCGACAGCCTCTTGACCGTTTGGCGAAGCATCCATCGTCCATGCCCGCCCTCTCAACAACCCGGCACTACCGCCCGGCTGCCCCGCCCCGCCAGGGCGAACGCCTGTACCACAGGCTGGCTGTGTCAGCGGGCTGTCTTCAGCCCGATGGCCATGCGAGTCCGCGAGGGGGCCGCTTGGGGCGCCCATAGCCTTCTGAGCCGCATGGCCATCGGCTGCGGACACCCCCGGAAGCCGCTGACCATGCCACCCCCGCGTTTGCCCGCCTCGGCGCGTGCCATGCACACCATCCCCGCGGCATTTTGCGCCACAGGTTGAATCCCACCGCCGAAGCGGGCATAATACCCGGCTCGGCTCCTCCGGAGCCCGGGCGATTGACGCCCCGCCTCCGGCACCTGAACCCGGTACCTGAACCCAAGGCAAGAAACCTCCCATGGCCCATTCACTCAGTGCCCGCAAGCGAGTCCGCCAGAACGTCAAGCGCCGTGCGCTCAACCGCTTCCGCAAGCGAAGCTACCGCACGCTGATCCGCCAGTATCGCGAGGCGCTGCTGCATGGCAGCATTGAGCAGTGTGAAGACCTGCTGCGCCAGCTTTACAAGCGGCTTGACCAGGTCGCGGCCAAGGGCGCGATCCATCCCAACAAGGCCTCACGCTACAAGCAGCGCCTCGCCGCGCGGCTCAACGCCCGCAAGGCTCAGAACCAGGCCCGTGAAACCCAGCCCACCGGCTGATCTCCCCATCGCGGCGGGGGGCGGCGCCGTCACCGGCCCCGCACCACATTGCAGCACAGCAACAGCCCCGTCCCCGCGGCGGGGCTGTTTTATTTCAGCCGCCGCGGCTACCCGCTGGCTCTTACCGATCACTTTCAGTTCTGCCGATCCAGCAATCGATACCCGATCGCCTCGGCCACGTGGTGCAATTGGATCGGCTCGCTGCCTTCGAGGTCCGCGATCGTCCGGGCCACGCGGCGGACCTTGTCATACGCCCGCGCCGACAGGCCCAGTTCCGTCATCGCCTGCCGCAGCAACTCACGGCCCGCCTCATCGAGCTTCGCGAGTTTGTCCAACTGTCGGCCCGAAAGTGCTGCGTTGGGGACCGTGGTGTGACCATTTCGCCCGGCCTGCGCCCGCCGCGCTGTCTCCACCTGCTCCCGCATCTGCGAGGAACTCGTACCGCCACTGCTCGCCGCGAGTTGACGGTAGGCCACCGCGGGCACCTCGACATGGATGTCGATGCGGTCGATCAGCGGTCCGCTGAGCCGCGAGAGATACTTCTCCATCTGCTTCTGCCCTACCTCATCATCACTCTTGCGCCCCTTGGGCGTGGGGTTGAGCGCCACCACGAGCATGAACCGGGCGGGAAAGCGGATCGAACTGTGCACCCGCGCCACCGTCACCTGCCCATCCTCGAGTGGCTGCCGCAGCGTCTCGAGCACCGCGCGGGGAAACTCGGGCAGTTCATCGAGAAACAGAACCCCATGATGAGCAAGGCTCACCTCACCCGGCCGCGGCACACTGCCACCACCGATCAGCGCCACCGCGCTGGCCGTGTGATGCGGGCTGCGCACCGGCCGGCGGGTCATCAGCGGCTGGCCGCGGGGAATCTGCCCCACGCTCGAGTAGACCCGCGTCACCTCGAGCGCCTCTTCACGCGACAGCAACGGCAGGATGCCCGGCAGTGCCTTGGCCATCAACGTCTTGCCCGTGCCCTGTGGGCCGATCATCAGCAGGTTGTGGGCCCCCGCGGCGGCGATGAGCACCGCCCGCTTGGCGGCCTCCTGGCCCTTGACATCGGCAAAGTCAACCTCGGGCAAATCCCGCCGCAGCAGCCCCTCAACGTCCACCTCCGGCTGCGGCTCGATCTCGTACTGCTCGTTGAGAAAGCCCACCACGCTCGTGAGCGAGTCGGCGGGATAGACGGTCACCCCCTCCACCGCCGCGGCCTCCTCGGCGTTATCCACCGGCACCACCACCCCCTCGGCCCCCACCTTCGCCGCGAGCATGGCGAGGTTGATCGCCCCTTCAATCGGCCGCAGGCGGCCATCGAGTGACAACTCACCGGCGAACATCAGCCGCCGGTGCCGCCGGGTCTGGATCACGTTCGAGGCAAGCAGCAGGCCGATGGCGATCGGCAGGTCAAAGATCGGCCCTTCCTT
>PUNN01000345.1 GCA_003552605.1 Phycisphaeraceae bacterium | reverse complement strand
TGGTGGTGGGGGGCAGGGATGTTTGTGAGGGAGTCTGATTTTCATGTGATTCGGTATTTTTGTGGCTTGGCTTGTCTGGATTCCTTTTGCCAACGGTCCGCCGGGATATGAAAAAGGCCCCGGCGCGGGGCCGGGGCCTTTGGCATGAGGATGGGGTGTGGGGGTCAGCGGGCGTCGAATTCGATGGTGCCGTCATCGTGGACGGTCTGCTCGAATTCGTGATCGTTGGTGACGACACGGAGGGTGCCGCCCCGCCACTGCACCGACACGGGGGCGTTGTCGTCCATCGGCTGGTAGATGTGCTTGTTCTCGTCCCAGTCGAAGTGCTCACCATCGCGGTAGATGATGGGCATGTCGCGATCATCGTTCCATGTCAGCTTCAACTCACGGTCGTCCATGCCGGTGAGGGTGACGGTGCCGCCGTCGCGTTCGAAGCTGCTGTCGTTTCGCACCGCGCGGCGGAACTGCTCGAAGCTGCCGTGCTCAGGCCGCTCACCGACGATGAGGGCGAAGCCACTGTAATCGCCGCTGGCGCCGGCGCTGAAGCTGGTCTCGCCGTCGCCGCTGGCATTGGCCACGTTGGCAAAGCCACCGGCGTCGATGTTGATCGGCCGGACGGCGAGGTAGGTGTCGTTGGACTCGACGAACCAGAGCCCATCCTCTTCAACGGCATCGGCGGCATCGGGCAGGGCGAAGTGGAAGTCCTCGCCATCGCCCTGGCGCAGGTAGACCACGAGGTTGCGGTAGTGGCCGATCTGGTCGCCGCGGGTCATGCCGTTGAAGTTGCCGCGGGTGTTGGCCATGAACCGGTCGGAGCGGTTGTCAGGCCGGTCCATGCGCATCTCCCAGGGGCGCACATCGCCCTGGGGTGAGGCACTGTTGGCGGTGCCGAGGTAGTAGGTCTTGCCGTACATGACCGTTTCCCATGTCTCCGGCCGCTCGGCGGCGCCGGGCAACCAGTGGGAGTAGGTCGGCTTGCTGTTGACCATCTCCGCAGGCCGCGGGAACTCATTGCGGCCGAGCTGGATCACGGCCATGGGCGGGCGGTAGGCGCTGGTGATGGTGTGGAGCAGGTCATAGTAGGGGTCGTGGACAAGGCCATCTTCCGGGCCGAAGAAGATCTGCACGAACCGGTCGAGGCCGCCGCCTGTCCGCTTGGTCGGCGCTACGGCATCGTGGTTGTAGTACTTCACCGCCGCGGCGGTGTAGAGGTAGTCCATCGCCGCCTTGGCCAGCCCGACGACCTTCTCATCGTCGGCAAAGTCGTAGAGGTTGTGGAACGGGCCGATGGTGTGGTGGAGGTAATTCTCGCTGTCCCACTCACCGTGGTGGACGCGGTAGAGGTTGACGACGAACCGTCGGATCTTGTCCTTGTACAGGCGGCGAATCTCTTCGTTGCCGGCCTCTTCGGCCATGAGGTAGACCGAGATTTCGCGCATGGCGCGGAGGTTGTCAGTGTTGCGGGCATCGGCACGGGTGCCGCGAACCTCGGGGTCCCAGCGGCCGCCGATGGGGCCGGTGCCGACGTCATGGCGGGGGTGCGGGAAGGGGTTGGCCCGGCGCTCGACATCCTCGAACACCTGCCAGCCCTCATCGGCATACTGCTTCCACCATGCCATCCACTTGTCAAGGTTCTCGCCGAGGTCCTCATCGGCGTATTCATCTTCGATGTCATCGATCTCGGCGATGTTCTCGCGGAACTTGCGCAGCACCTTCAATGCGTACTCTCGCACCATTTCATCGTCACTGGCCAGCGAGGCGACCAGCTCGAGGCTCGGCCGCGGGTCATCTTCGGTCCAGATGCCGCCGGCCTCCTTCATGCGCTCGCGGTAGTCGGGGTCGAGGTCGGGTCCGAAGAGGAAGTACTTGCGCATCTGGCCCTTGAGGGTGAAGGCCCAGTAGAGATCGATGCCCTTGGTCCATGCATGGTCGGTGCCGGCCTGGGCATCCTCCGTCTGGAGTTCCTCCATCACCCGGTCGTGGTGGCCGAGCAGGTAGTTGAACATGGTGATGGGGTAGCTGGCCTTCTCCATCTCGCCATGGGTCCGCACGCCGATACGCGTGTCGTAGTGGTCGATGGCATCGTTGGCCCGCCGCCAGTAGGCGGTTTCCTCGTCCTCGGGGAGGGCGGGGTTTCGCAGGTGCTCGGGCACGGGCAGGCCTTCGAATCGGATCAGCCCGTCCTTCTCCTCGATCATCTCGCGGGGGTTGTGGTCGGCCGCGGCGGGCACGGCGATCATGGCCGCGATCACGCCCATCATTGACAGCGTCACGATGCGTTTCATGGGTTCAGCTCCGTTAACTCGGGGACAAAAGGGGGGATTGCGTGGTCCGCCCCCCACAATCCGGGGGCGGACCCCCGCGGCGGGCGGGTCTTCCACAATAGCCTGGCGCCAATTGCCGTGTCTACCCGCAGCGAGGGCCTGCCAAGGCAACGGTCCGGGGGGCATGGCGCTTGGCGCGGGCACCGTTTTTGTCCGGATTGGGCTGGCTGGCTGGGTCAGCGGCTACCGGGGCCGGCTTCGGGGGCTTGGGGGCGGGGTTCGCGCAGGGCAAACGCATGTAGACGCGAAACCGGGTGGCATGGTCAGCGGCTGCCCCCGGAAGCGCAGCCGATGGCCATGAAGGCCTGTGATTGGGGGTTCGCTTCGGGGGGTGGACACCCGCAGGAGGATGTCGTGGATGCAGGTGGGTGGCGTGGCGGGCCGCGGCGTGAGGGTCGGCTATTGCCC
>PUNN01000361.1 GCA_003552605.1 Phycisphaeraceae bacterium | reverse complement strand
GCTCCTCGAGCACCTGCCACTGCTCGTTGTAGTAGAACTCGCGGACTTCATCGGCGCTGGCCGGATCATCATCGCCCACCAGCTTGCGCACCCGGTGGTTCAGCCCGTTGTAGCGGTAGGTGACGACCATGTCGCCGACGGGGTCCTCCGGATCGGTCTCATCGTGCTCATGCACGGCCACCAGCCGTTTCCAGGCATCGTAAATGTAGTGGCGGTGGGTTGTCGGGTCGTCACCCGCCGGCCCCTCGGCCATGTTGCCGGCGGCATCGTGATCCGGGCCCGGCCAGCCCTCATCCATCGTATCGATCTCGTTGGCCACGTTGTGGCTGCGATCCTGATCGAGGCTCCAGTTCGAGGTGTCACCATCATCGGCCTCGCGGAACTCATCCCAGTTGCCGAGGATGTCGAGGTTCCAGTCCTGGGCGAAGGTGGGGTTGTCCACACCGTCCTCGGAGGCGTTGAGGTCGCCCCGGTCGATCGCAGCGAGGCGGTGCAGATCATCGTGGCCGTAGTGCTCATCCCGGCCGGTGGCCAGCGGCCGCTCGTGGAAGGTGCGGTTGCCCGCCCGGTCGTCACGGTAGAGCGCGGCATCCACTCCGGCCTCGGAGTGTGCCCTGGGCATGTGGCGGGATGGGGCGTTGTCGGCGACCATGAGGCACGGGCCTCTTGAATGCGTGGGCCGAGAAGAGCGAGTCCCGGTCACCCGCCGGCGAAGGCGGCGGGAGACAAAGCGCGGCGGAATCACCGCTCACCCCCGCATTTTACCACCGCTCGGCGGCGGGCCAAGGGGGGGAAAGGGCGAGACCGTTCAACCGTTCAATCCGATCCCCATGGCCACGGCCCGGAAGCCATCTTTAAAATCCCACCCCGCTCCCCTCCTCTGCGCCCTCCGCGCCCTCTGCGGTAAAAACATCCATCTCCACGCCGCGGCGGCCCCGTCCGGGCGAGCCGGTGTTGAATCGCGGAGGATCGCCGGGTTTCGCAGCGATGGGATAACGCCACATCCCGCTGCGTGCATTCCCGACCCCCGGACCCCCGGACCCGTTTTCTTCCCGGCGGAGGCGCCATCCGCGGCGAGCAAGTGGCGCTGTTGGGGTCATCGCGCGGCTCAGGGGAAGGCTCATTCCCACCGGCCGATGAGGTCAATGCCAGCCGAGGGCATAGAACAGGCTCGTGAACAGCAGGTCGCTGAAGATGATCGCCGTGATCGAATGCACCACCGTCAGCGTGGTCGCCCGGCCGACGCCGGCAGCGCCGCCGGTGACCCGCAGGCCGTGGTAGCAGGCGATCGAGGCGATCAGCACGCCGAAGAATGCCGCTTTCCACAATCCCGTCAGCAGGTCGGCCACGCTGAGCTGTTCGATCGTGTTGTGATAGTAGACCCACGCGGGGATATCCAGCACCCACACGCCGATCGCCCAACCGGCGCTGATCGCCATCAGCTCACCGATCAGGCATACCACCACCATGGCGATCGCCGTGGCCAGCAGGCGGGGCAGCACGAGAAAGCGGATGGGGTTGAGCGCGTGGGCCTCGAGCGCTTCGATCTCCTCGCCCACCACCATCGTGCCAAGCTCGGCGGCGATCGCCGCGCCGGCAAAGCCGGTGAGCACGACCGCGGCGATGAGCGGGCCGAGCTCGCGGAACACGGCGATGGCGATGATGTTGGGCACCGTCTCGACCTGCCCGAACTCTTGCAGCGGCGGGGCCATCTGCATCGCCAGGATGAAACCGATGCAGGCTGAGACCAGTGACACCACCAGCACCGATCGCAGCCCCAGCCGCACGAGCTGGGCAAAGAACGCCGGCCGGCCGAAGCGGACCTCGCGGCGGATGGCGCTGCGCCAGAACCATGCGATGGCCTCGGCGATGAGCACGGCAAGCCCGCCGAGATAGTCCAGCCCCCGGTTGACCGGCCGGCCGAGGCGGTCGAGCAGCCGCCCGACCGCTCCGCCGCCACCGCCGCGCCTGCCTTCGCCCGATGAAGGGGGGGCGCCCTGGTTGTCACCCTGGCCTTGCCCGTGGGTCATGAATGGTCAACTCCGCGAAGCCGCCGGTGCAAACGGGGCGGGGACGTGCAGGGTGGCGTGGCTCACCCGGATAGGTCGCCACAGGCATCCACGATCTGGAAGACGCTATCGAGACGGGCGATCTCGAAGATGCCCTTGACCTTCGGCTGGAGCGAACAGAGCACAAGCTCGTGCCCTTTGGCCCGCTGGACCTGAAGCGCCTCGACCAGCGTGGCCACGCCGGAGCTGTCCATGTAAGGCACATCCGAGAGATCGACGATCAGCCGCGCCGGCGCCGCTTCGAGTTGCTCGAGCAGGGCCTGGCGCAGCTCGGGTGCGCGGGAGTAGTCGATCTCGCCATGCACCCGCACCCGCAGCCCCTGCTGGAGCGTTTCGGCCTCGGAAATGACCGGTTCTCGCTGAGACATTGGCTTTCACTCGCTTTCCTGGCGGGCCGGGCCGGCCTCGATGTATTTGCAGAGCGTCTGCACCAGGCCCGCACCATCGGGGCGCTGGTCGTAGCATACCTGATCCATGCTGCGGTGGATGAGGTTGACCCCGAGCCCGCCGGGGGTGGTGGGGTCGAAGGGGTGGCAGGCGATGTCCTCCGGCTGGCAGCCGGTCTGGTCTTCAATGCACACCTCGATCGCCTCGCGGCCGCCGGTGGTGATGCGGCGAAGGGTGATCCACACCGGCTGGTCCATCGCCCCCTGATAGCCGTGGCGGAT
>PUNN01000325.1 GCA_003552605.1 Phycisphaeraceae bacterium | reverse complement strand
CTCCCGAGGGGAGAGGGAGAAAAATCCCCCGCGGCGCATGTCATGCACCCCCCGGCATGCCCCTGGTACCGGGGGGCAAGCTACCTTTCACGCCCCTGGATCGCCTCCCATGGACCGGGGCGGCATTGTCAGCCGTTGCCCCCGGAAATGCGACCAATGGCACGGGGATAGGTGGCGGCGCCGGGAGGCGCCCATGGCCATCGGACTGAAGACAGCCCGATGACACAGCCAGCCACGGGGGTGGCCACGGCGGGGGGTATCATTCGCCCTGCGTTAACCCTGATGCCCTGCCCACCCTCGTGGCACCGTCGCCGGATCACGGTTAACATCGCTCCATTCCAGAGTCCCGAAAGTACCACCGAGGAATACCTCCCGCCATGAAAATCCACGAGTACCAGGCACGCGACCTGTTCGTGAAGCACGGCATCCCCGTCCCCGATGCCATTGTTGTCCGCAATCCTGATGAGGCTCAGCGTGCCTACCAGAAGCTCGAGCACGACAGCCACATCGAATCGGCGGTGGTCAAGGCCCAGGTGCACGCCGGCGGCCGAGGCAAGGGTGGGGGCGTGCGGCTGGTGCGATCGGCCGAGGAGTGCCGCAAGGTCGCCGCGGAGATACTCAGCCGCCCGCTCATTACCCCGCAGACCGACCCGGAGGGCGTCAAGGTTCATCGCCTGATGATTGCCGCGGGCGTCAAGATTACAAAAGAGTACTACCTTGCTCTTGCTGTCGACCGCGCCCGTCATGGTCTCACCCTCATCGCCAGTGCTGAAGGCGGCATGGACATCGAGACCATTGCCCGGGAGAAGCCGGACAAGCTCATTCGCGAGTTGATCCACCCCAGTGTCGGTCTCCGGCCGTTCCAGGCCCGCAAGGTCGCCTACGCCCTCGGCTTCACCGGCCAGCAGGTGCGCGCGGGGGGCAAGATCATGCATCAGCTCTGCGACCTGTTCATCGCCAGCGATGCCAGTCTTATCGAGATCAACCCACTGGTGGTCACCGGCCCGACGCAGGATTACCCCGATGGGCGTGTGCTGGCCATCGACGCCAAGATCGACTTCGATGACAACGCCCTGTTCCGCCATCCGGACCTTACCGAACTTGCCGACCCGACCGAAGAAGACCCCGCTGAACGCCGGGCCCGACAGTACGGGCTTTCCTACATCGCCCTCGATGGCAACATCGGCTGCCTGGTCAATGGCGCCGGCCTGGCCATGTCCACCATGGACATCATCAAACATCACGGGGGTGAACCTGCCAACTTCCTAGATGTGGGCGGCTCGGCCAGTGAAGAGGCGGTGACAGAGGCATTCCGCATCATCCTTGGCGATGAGCATGTCAAGGCGGTGCTGGTCAATATCTTCGGTGGCATCGCCAGGTGCGACACCATCGCGCGCGCGATCATCGCTGCGGCCGGGGAGGTGGGTTTCAACGTCCCGCTGGTGGTGCGCCTCGAGGGGACCAATGTCGAAGAGGCGCGACGGCTGCTCGATGCGGCGCAGGCCGATATCCCCATGCTCGACCCCGCACGTGATCTTGCCGAAGCCGCAAAGAAGGTCACCAGCGCGATCGGCGCCGCCGCGGTGTGACAAGCCAGAGGCGTGTGTACCGACTCACGATGCGAACTGTGTGTATGCCGACTGCCGGTCGTGGTAGAAGCAGGAAACGGTGTGCCGGCCGTCCCCGTCAACGGGTTCCAGCGCCGGCTCCTGCTCCTTGCAGCGGCGCATGATGCGGGCCTGATCGCCCGCGCGGTTGATGGTGATCTGCACGGTCTCCGATTCCGATGACTGCGCGGCACATTCGCGCGTCAGCGGGCAGCGGACATGAAAGGCGCAACCGCTCGGCGGGTTAAGGGGGCTTGGCACTTCACCGGGCAGGATGATGCGGCGCTTGCCCCGGATCGTCGCCGGGTGCGGTGCCGCCGACAGCAGCGCCCGGGTGTATGGGTGGCGGGGGTTGCGATACAGGTCATCGCGGCCGGCCTGCTCGACGATGCGGCCGAGATACATCACCGCGATCCGGTCGCAGAAATGCTCGATCACCGCGAGATTGTGCGCGATGAAGAGATAGCTGAGTTGCTGCTGCTGCTGAAGTTCCTTCAGCAGATTCAGAATCTGGCTCTGGATCGACACATCGAGCGCGCTGACCGGCTCATCGCAGACGATGAAGCGGGGCTTGAGCGCCAGTGCCCGCGCGATGCCGATGCGCTGGCGCTGCCCACCTGAGAACTCATGTGGGTATCGCTGGGCATGCGACGGCTGCAACCCCACAAGCTCGAGCAGGCGGTTCACCTCCTCCTGAAGCGCCCGGCCGCGCAACCGCTCGTGAACCACAAGGGGCTCACCGATGATCCGCCCCACCGTCATCCGAGGGTTGAGCGAGCCCACCGGGTCCTGGAAGATGATCTGCATGCGGCGGCGGAGCGCGCGCAATTCCTGCCGCCCGGCGGCGAACACATCCCCCCCCTCGTAATGCACCTGCCCGCTGACCCGTGCCTGCCCGCGACCGATCAGCCGCAGGATCGTCCGGCCGACGGTGGACTTGCCACAGCCCGACTCGCCCACCAGCCCCACCGTCTCGCGGGGGTGGACGTCGAGTGAAACGCCATCCACGGCTTTCAAGTGCCCCACCACGCGTCGTAGCAGCCCCCGTTTGACGGGAAACCAGGTCCGCAGGTCGCGCACGCGAAGCAGCGGCTGGCCCTCCGGCATGCCGGCAGGAGATGGCCCTGTTTCGTCCGCGATGGCCTGCGACGTCGTCTCAAGTGGGGGGCTCATGGTCATGGCGACAGTATAGACCTCACATTAACGCTTGGTGGCATGGCAATATCAAGGCATGCGAAGCAGCAGGTCGCGTTCCCGTCCCGCCGTATGCACCGTGACCCGGATGCGCCGGCCCGATCCAGCCGCATCGAGCCGTTCGACAAGGTCGGCCAGGGTGCGCACGCGCTCGCCCTCGATGGCGACGATGAGCATGCCCGGGTCAAGCCCGGCATCCGCCGCGGGCGAATCCGGCTGGCGCTCATAGACAAGCAGGCCATCGTGGCGCGCCAGGCCGCGGCGTAACGCCTCACGCGGGGAGACCTGCCCGATACGGTCAAGGCCGATTCGACGAAGCAGTTCGTGACCGGCTTCGGGCTCGGCCTCAGCCTGCGGCTCGAGCCGCCGCAGCGCCTCGGCAGGGTCGTCCGGCAGTTCATCGAGCTCGGCTTCGAGTTGTCGCGACTCGCCCCGCCGCGCCAGTTCAAGCGTCACCGCCGTGCCGGGAAGAAAGTCGGCGATGAGATTGCGAAGATCCTGCGCATCATGCACCCGCGTCTCGTTGACATGCGTGATGATGTCATCCGGCTCCAGGCCAGCGCGATCCGCCGCGCCGCCTTCGAGCACATCCATCACCAGCACGCCGCGCTGGTCGAAGTCGAAGGCCACCGCCTCATCCGGATCGACATCCCGGATCGTCACCGCCAGGAACCCGCGGGCGACGCGGCCATGCTCGATGATCTGATCCGCCACATGCCTGACACGGTCAACGCTGATGGCAAAGCCGATGCCGGAGAACGAGCCATCGCGCGTGGCGATGGCCGTGTTCATCCCGACCACTTCGCCGCGCACATTCGTCAGCGGCCCGCCGGAGTTGCCGGGGTTGATTGCAGCATCGGTCTGGATGAATTTCTCGTAGCTGCCTTCGGGAAGCACCCCGGGATGGCGACCCGTGGCCGAGACCACACCCTGGCTCATGGAAAAGTCAAAGTGAAACGGCGAACCGAAGGCGAAGACGATGTCACCCTGCCGGGCCTGTCTTGAGGCGATCGCCGCCGGAATCATCCGCTCGTTAACCTCGAGCACGGCCACGTCCGTCTTCGGATCGGTGCCATGAAGGGTGGCTTCCTGCTCCTGCCGGTCCTTGAACCGCACGATGATGCGCTCGGCCCCGCTGACGACGTGATAGTTGGTGACGATGAAGTGGCGATTGCGGCCATCTTCACCCTCGTGGGCGTAGACCCAGCCGGACCCGCTGCCATCCGGCCGCGGCCTGGGGGTGGCGACCTCGCTGCCGCCGCGATCACCGGTGGCGCGTCGATAGACGGTGATGTGGACCACGCTCTGTTCCACAGCCCGGGCGACCTCGCCGAACGATTCACTCAGCGCGGTCAGGACCTGCCCACCGTCGCCCAGGTCGTGGCGGCGCTGCTCGGTCTCGGCGTGTCGGGAGGCATACTCGATCCGGTAGGCCGCGCTCGGACCGATCACCAGCACCGTCACCACGGCGATCAGCAGCAGCGCAACCGGTCCGAAATAGACCAGACCGAGGGGGCGAGGTGGATCGGTTGTCGGGGGACGACTCATATCGGAAGGCTCCGGCGGGCACCGTGGGCGCATGAGCAGGTGGGGGCGGTTGGTCTCAGTCGGCCATCCGGTAAGGATGATCGTCTTTCAGGTACTGCCCGCTTTCGACCAGCCTCGCCCACTGCCCGGCAGCGGTGCGGATCTGCCCACCGAGGTCGGCCAGCGGCGGGGCAAACGGAGGATGCCAGTCGGTCAGCCCGAGCACATCGTGCAGCACCACCACGTGGCCATGGCAGACCGGCCCCGCCCCGCACCCGATCACGGGCACCGGGGCCTCGGGCACCGGCGGGGGCAGTTCGACGATGCGCCGGCTGACCTCGGCAGGCACCGCCTCGATCAGCAGCATCGCCACCCCGGCATCAAGCATGACCCGGGCATCTTCGACGATGCCATCGGCCTCAGCGCGGCGGCGTCCTGCTGAACGATAGCCCCCTTTAGCCCGGATGTGCTGCGGTCGGGAGCCGATGTGGGCGACCACAGGCACGCCAGCGTGAACCATCCGCTCCACCAGCGGGGTCATGGTCCGGTCGACTTCCAGCTTGACCGCATCCGCCCCGGCCTCCTTCACGAACCGGATGGCATTGGCGACCCCGGCATCCTTGCCGCACTGATAGCTGCCAAAGGGCATATCCGCCATGACAAATGCCTCCGGAGCCCCCCGCCGCACCGCGGCGGTGATTGTGACCATGAAATCCATCTCGGCTGGCAGCGTCGAGTCGTAGCCGAGGATCATCTGCGCTGCGGTATCGCCCACGAGCAGCACATCGACCCCCCCTGCCGTCAGCAGCCCCGCGGTCGTTGCGTCATAGCAGGTCAGCATGGCGAAAGGCGGGCCCTGTACGGCCCGCTTCTGAAGCGTCCGCAACGTCGTGCGTGAACGAGGTGCGGTCGGTGCGGGGGATGATGCTGGCGACTGGCCTGAATTCATGCCGCCGATTGTAGCCGCAGCCGGCCTCCCGGCGGAGATAGCCTCGAACCGAGACAGGGCAAACGCATGTCGCTGCCAGATTGGGTGGCATGGTCAGCGGCTTCCGGGGGGGGGGCGAAGCTGTGGCGAAAAAGCCCGCACGACTATGCGGGGTGGCATGGTCAGCAGCTTCCGGGGGCCGCAGCCGATGGCCATGCGGCCCCGCGGGTTCCGGGCGCCCCGAGCGTCCCGCCGACTCGCATGGCCATGGGGCTGAAGAGCCCCGGAAAGCCCGCTGACCATGCCACCCAGGGGCCACTTTCGGCGGGGCGTGTCATGCACCCGTTCACCCTTCGGACTCGAGGGTGGGGTTTGCATCCGAGTGGGCCGCTGCGTAGGTTGAATCGTCCGCCACCGCCCCCCGGGGGGTGGCGCCCCGCCAACCGACCCCCGGGGTCAATTTACATAAGGAGTTGTCATGTCAACAGTTGCAACGAAACTCACCCGTTACGCCCTCGTCGGCACCGGTGGCCGCGGCTGGAGTTTCGTCCGCTCAGTGGTTGACACTTACAGCGACCACAGCGCGCTCGTCGGCCTGTGCGATGTAAATCCGGGCCGATTGGCCCATTACAACGAGCGGCTCGAGAAGGAGGGCCACGGCGGTGTCCCGGCCTTCGACCCGGACGGCTTCGACCGCATGATCGAGCAGACCCGGCCAGATGTGGTCATCGTCACCACCGTCGATGCCCATCACGACCACTACATCGTCCGGGCACTCGAGCTTGGCTGCGATGTCATTACCGAGAAGCCGATGACGACCGACGATGAGCGGTGCCGCCGCATTCTCGATGCAGTCGAGCGTACGGGCCGGCGCGTGCGCGTGACGTTCAACTACCGCTTCGGGGCCGCGGCGAGCCACCTGAGAAAACTTCTAAGCGAAGGCCTCGTCGGCGAGGTCATCTCCGTGAACATGGACTACATGCTCGATGTGCGCCACGGCGCCGACTACTTCCGGCGGTGGCACCGGGAGAAGGCCCTCAGCGGCGGCCTGCTCGTGCATAAGGCCACGCATCACTTCGACCTGGTCAACTGGTGGATCGATGCCGTGCCCGAAGAGGTGTTCGCCTATGGCCGGCTGGCCTTTTACGGCCGGGAGAATGCCCGCCGCCGCGGCGAGGAATACCCCTACGAACGCTACACCGGCCACGTCACCACTGAGCAAGACCCGTTCGCACTTGACCTCTCGGCCAACGAGAGCCTCAAGGCGCTCTATCTCGACAACGAGAAGTACGATGGCTATCGCCGCGATCAGAACGTGTTCGGCGAGGGGATCACGATCGAGGACTCGATGAGCCTCGTGGCAAAGTACCGTACGGGCGTGCAGCTCACCTATTCTCTGAACGCGTTCCTGCCCAAGGAAGGCTACCAGGTCACCTTCAACGGAACCCGGGGCCGGCTGACCTTCAGCGCCGGTGCCACGCCACACATCATCACCGGTGAGGGTGATGAGACGGATGTGGCCTATCGCCATGAGTGCTTCTACCACCCATCGTTCGGCAAGCCTGAAGCGATTGAACTGCCCAAGGCCGGTAAGGGTGGTCATGGTGGGGCCGACCCGGTGCTGCATGAACAGATATTCAACCCGGATGCCCCCGCGGACCCGCTCGGCCGCAATGCCGGCCACGAACAGGGCGCGGCGAGCATCCTCGTTGGCATCGCCGCCAACCGCGCCATCGAGACCGGCCAGCCCGCCCGCATCGACCAGCTATGCCCGCAACTCGGTGACCGCCGCAATTTGAGCGAACTGATCTGAACCCCGTAACCCCTTGCACCGCTGCGCCCCGCCGCGGTCATTCGTGGCCTCGATCGGTTCGAGGCCCCGGTTGGCCCCGCGGCGCCGCGATGCCCGCTTCGAGCGCTCTCAATTAAGGAGTCATTTACCGATGCCCATGAACACCATCGCACTCGAATTCGTGCCCCCCAATGAAGAGGATGGCCGCGCGAAGGCCATCGAAGAGGCCCGCGAAGTGCTGCGCCTCTCCAAAGAAGCCGGCATGGAAGGACGCATCCGGCACCTGATGATCCCCGGGATGATTGAAGAAGACCCCGACCGGCCGGTGGACATGAAGCCGAAGATGGACCCCCTCGACGTATGGAAGGCCGCTGGGCCGGAAATGCCCGGGGTCAACGGCATGTGTACGCAGGTGACGGCTTTCCATGATCGCGAAAAGCTCACCGAGCGTTTCAAGGCACTGCGCGAAGCCGGGATGGAAGGCATCATCTTTGTCGGCGTGCCGCGCACCATGGCTGACGGTGAGGGCGGCGGGGTGCCGCCGACCGATGCGCTTGCTGAATACCAGCAGCTCGTGCCCAACCGCGGCGTGATCCTCATCCCCACGCGCGAAAGCGAGCACGGCCGGTTCAACTTCAAGTGTGACCGCGGGGCCACGTTCGCCCTGACGCAGTTGCTCTACTCCGATGCGATCGTCGGCTTCCTCAAGGAATTTGCCGCCAAGACCGCGCATCGGCCGGAAATCCTGCTGTCGTTCGGCTACATCCCGCAGGTGGAGCAGCGTCTGAAGCTGATCCAGTGGCTGATCCAGGACCCTGGCAACAAAGCCGTGGAAGAGGAGCAGGCCTTCGTCGCCCGGCTTGCCGAAGCGCCGGTCGAGCAGCGCCGCCGTGAGATTGTCGATCTTTACAAGCGGGTGATTGACGGCGCCCAGGGCCTCGGCTTCCCGCTCAGCCTGCACTTCGAAACACCGTACAAGTTCGTCAAGCCGGCCTTCGAGATGTTCGCTGAGATGCTCGAATACTGGGCGCCCGACCGCGCGTAGTCCGGTGACCGCAAGTACATCAACGTCAAGCACTCAAACACACCGGCGCCGGTCCCACCGGCGCCGGTTTTTTCTTGCGCCGCCGCGGCGGTTGAGGCAGCCCCCCCCACCGGTGCAGATGGCGCGCGAGAAGTGCCACCACTGCCGGCTACTGACCGAGCCAGTTGCGGATCTTGACAAGAAAGAGTTCGGCATCCGAGAGCGCGGCCCGTTCATCGAGCAATTCGGTGAGCAGGGCCGGATCATCCGTGATGATATTGTCCACGCCCATGTCAATGAATCGCGACATCTCATCGCGGTCGTTGATCGTCCAGACGTGGATTTCGTGACCCCGACGGTGGGCTTCGATCACACGTGCAGGGGTCAACAGGGCGGCGCGCTTCGAGACGGCATGAAGCTCTGGCCCATGTATGCGACCGATCGCGCTATGGACCAGCAGAGCGCGCCGCAGGTCCGGCTCCAGCGCCGCCGCTTCATCCAGCACCGAGCGATGCATCGCCGCCAGCAGCGTCTGCTCGATAAAGTCGGCCTCGCCAAGTGTCTCGACCACCCGACGGGTCAGTTGCGGCGTGTGGCGACTCGGCTTGATCTCGAGATACAGCTTCGCCCGTCCCCGCACGGCTTCGATCGCCTCTTCAAGCGTGGGAATGCGGGTGCCCTCGAAAGCCGGATCGAACCAGGCCCCGACATCCATCTCGCGGACCTCCGGCCAGGTCAGTTCCCAGATCGGCCGGGCATCGCCAGCCACCCGGCGAAGGTCACGGTCGTGCAGCAGCACGAGCTGACCATCGGCCGTCTGGCGCACATCGATCTCGATGTAGTCAGCGCCGTCGGCGATTGCCTGCTCGATCGCCGGCAGGGTGTTCTCCGGCGCCACCAGCGATGCACCCCGGTGCGCGCTGATGGCCACATCATCCTCGAAGTCGAACGTGTGCATGACCCATACCGCCTGCCCCAGTGCGAACACCAGCACGGCCAGTTCCGTGCTCCATGCCAGCCATCCGCTTCGAACCGGTGCTTCCGCGGGGCCGGGGTCCGGTTGCGCCCCGGTGATGCGGTGGTACACATTGTAAAGCAGCATGCTGTTGGCACTGACGGTGAGAAAGCTCAGCGCGAAGGCCACCACGATGTAGACCGCCAGGAACGCCGCAACCGCGGGCAGGAGAACCGCGAACCGGGCCGGCAGCAGTCCCAGCACCAGCGTGCCGCCGCGTTCCAGCAGAACCATCATCAGCGGCGGCATGGCCGCGACGAGGATGGCCATGCCGAGCACCACCATCGCGATGCGGATGCGGCTGCCGCGCATCAGCGAAGCGCTTCGCTTCAACGCCGCGCGAGGCCGCTCACCTTCCAGCAGCAGCACCGGCAGCGAGACAAACCAACGCAGGTACACAAAGCTGTTGCACACTGCCATCGCCAGCACCAGCGGTGCCGCCGCGGCGAAAAAGTACCATAACATCGCCGGCCGGCGGTCGACCAGGTAGTACGGGTCATAGTCTGAAAGCATCACCACGAACAACCCGATCACGGCCAGGGCGAATGGTGCGGCCACCAGCAGATGCGTCGCCACGTGCATCGCCGCCAGCGTGATCAGCCGCGGCAACCGGCGCAGCACCAGCCCAAGTGCCGCTGCTGCGGTGCGATACCGCCCGACCTGCTCGGCAGAAACGACCGTCATCATGCCGGCATGCTGAATGAAGGTCACCATCACCGCTACGGTACCCGCCGCAAGCACCCACCCCATTCCCACCGGCGACAGGACAAAGCGCACGATGTCCTCGTTGGAAACCATCGGTTGCCCGCTCGTGGTGATGATCATGCGAAGCACCCATGCTGATATCGGCGTCACCACCGCGACAATCAGGCCGATGAAGAACAGGTGCCATGTCAGAAGTGCCGGCCAGTTCCGCCGCAGCGTCACGGCCACATCACGAAAAAGTTGCGCGGGAGTGATCATGGGCTTCGCCGCCTTCATGCTCATGGTACCGGGGAGGTGAGCTTTGCGCAAACAACGCCCCGCCCCGCTGCAGGCCGACCGCATGTATCATGGGTGGCATGGTCAGCAGCCGTCTTCGGCCGATGGCCATGCGGGGCGCGCGCCCTGTCACGGGCCACCATGGCCATCGGCCGAAGATGGCCGCTGACCATGCCACCCCTTGACTGCCCGCGGCACAAGTCATGCGCCCTACCGAATCGAATGCGGCAGACGTGTCGCCCGGCGGTGGCTACATCAGCCCCTCGGTTTCATCGAGGCCGAACATCAGGTTCATGTTCTGAACCGCCTGGCCGCTGGCGCCCTTGATCAAATTGTCGATCGCACTGAAGACGATGATGCGCCCCTGCGCGAGGCGCACCGTCATGTCACAGAAATTGGTGTCGCGGACATCGCGGACGTTGGGCAGGTCATTGCGCACACGGATGAACGGCTCCTCATCGTAGGCATCCTCGAATGCGGTAAACAGTTCATCCTCGTTGATCTGGTCATCCGCCGGCTCGAGATACAGCGTCTCGAGGATGCCGCGGTTGATCGGCAGCAGGTGGGGCACGAAAAGCACGGTCGTCTCGCGCCCCTTGACACGGCTCAGCGTCTGCTCGATCTCCGGCTGATGGCGATGCAGCCCCACGTTGTACGCGGTGAAGCCCTCGGCGACCTCGGGAAAGTGCAGGTGGGGCTTTGCGCCGCGGCCGGCGCCGGTCACGCCGCTCGCGGCGTTGACCACGATCGTGCCATCACGCACCAGCGAGCGCTGAAGCAGCGGAGCCGCCGCGAGCGCCGCCGCGGTCGGGTAACAGCCGGGGTTGGCCACGAGCGTGGCCCCCTCGATGTGACGGCGGAAAAGCTCGGGCAGGCCGTAGACCGCATCCGCAAGGTTCTCGGTGTCTTCGTGATCGTGGCCATAGACCGAGGCGTACCGCGCCGGGTCCTCGATGCGGTAGTCCGCCGACAGGTCCACCACGCGAAGCCCCGCATCGAGCAGCGCTGGCACATGCTGCATGGCGGCCACGTGCGGCAGACAGACGAACACCACATCCGCCTCGCGGCCGATCGCCGCCGCGTCAATCGGCCGGCAGACCATTTCGCAGCGCCCGATCAACCCGGGAAATTCCTCTGCGATGTTGGGCAACTGCTCCCGCCCGCTCGCAAGATAGGTCAACTCGATCCGCTCATGGCTGAGCAGCAGCTTGATCAGCTCAAGGCCGGTATAACTGGTGGGGCCGACAATGGCAGCGCGAATGGTCATGTAAGTCATTGTCAGGTCACCGGCGTTCAACGGCAAATCGTATCGCCGGCCGCCACGTCCATCGGGCGCATGCCACGCGCCACGGGGGGATCTCTGCCGGTGCCACGCTCAGCGGGCTGTCTTCGCCCCGATGGCCACGCGGCCCGGGCCATGCGGCCCCACACGCGGCGGCCGCCGCGGCCGGATGGACTCGGGCGAGGGAGGACTACCTCCGTGGCGTATCGGGCTGCGGGGCAGTCGGCACACCCAACTCCCCCCTCCCCCTTTGAAGCATCAGCCCCGGTCTTTGACAGCTTCGTTGCCATTACTGACATCAGAATCGACAGCACTCTGCCACAATGGCAGCCTCGAAAGCAGCGTCTTTATTTTAAGTTACTGTTTAAAATGCATTTACAGAACCCACCCATTTCACATATCTCTGGCACGGAAGTTGCACCACGGTCTGGCGGAAGGTCGGGCCAGCGGGGCCCGGCCGGGAACCCAGCCAGACGAGGTGGAACCCGAAATACGGACCCTGTGAGGCCAACGCGACGAAAGGAGGTGCCCTATGTCGATCCTCAGCAGCAGCCGTGTACCCGCCAACTGGACAAGCCCGTTTGACATGCTGGACCGTGAACTCGGGCGGTTGATGCGTGGCTGGCAGCAGCCGGAAGGCGGCCGGGACGAAGGACTCGGCGTCTACCCGGTGGACATCCGCGAAGATGAGAACAACATCTACATCGATGCGGAACTGCCTGGCTTCACGCGAGACCAGATCAATGTGACCTTGGAGAAGGGCGTGCTGACGATCACCGCTGAACGCGGACATGAGCAGACCGATGCCCAGACCCACCTGCACGAGCGCAGGGCGACCCGCGTCAGCCGCAGCTTCTCCATGCCCGAGACCGTGGACGAGAACGACGTGCAGGCCCAGCTTGAAAACGGTGTCCTGCGGCTGACCCTCAAGAAGCGTGATGAGGTCAAGCCGCGGCGGATCGAAGTCAAGTAAGACCAACCAAAGGGTCGGTCGCCTTCTGCCTCGTGTCCCCATAAACCGCCGGCCGCGGGTACCCCCGCGGCCGGTTTCTTTTTCCGACATCTCCTCCGGGATGCGCGTTATTCAGCAAATCAATAGATGGCTCCTTGCTACTCAGGCCGGCAAATCTTGGCCCGCGCTGCAGGGCAAACGCATGTAGCTTGGGTGGCATGGTCAGCAGCCGTCTTCGGCTGATGGCCATGCGGCGAACCCCCAATCACAGGCCGTCATGGCCATCGGCTGCAGACACCCCCGGAAGCCGCTGACCAT
>PUNN01000389.1 GCA_003552605.1 Phycisphaeraceae bacterium | reverse complement strand
GGGCGGGTGAGTCTTCCCGCTGTCGGCTTTGCCAGTGGCGGTACTCCTTTTCCAGCCACTCGGGCGCCCCCGGCCTCTGGACATAGAGTTTGTGGATGACAGAGACGATCATCCATGCATCCTGAAGGTCGTCCTCGGAAGCGACCTGATCAAAATCATCAGGCAGGATGCCGGACAGCAGCAACAGTGGCGTCAGCGGCGCCACGGCAAATGCGCGTTTGAGCCGGGCACGGGCACGGGGTCCCTTGCCATAAAGACGGTAACCCAGCAGGGCACGCGCGTAGGCGCACAAGGGCCTGCCTTCATCAGGATGTTCAGAGAGATACTGTGAAGCTTCCCGGTCACGATTGACCTTCATCAGGGTGGGGATCAGGTATTCACGGACACCCGGATTATCCTGCGGGTCCAACCGCAGCAACTCGCGGAAATGATCGATCGCCTGCTCATCGTCCCCGTGTTCGACAAGACAAAGGGCAACCTCGAAGCGTGCGCGCATGTAGGGGCGCGTACCGGGCATCGACCAGAAGTAGCCCGCATCCCGCTCAAGGCACTCGGGGTTCAGTGCCCTTTCGGCCGCGGCCAATCCACTTACCAGCAGCCGCATTCGCTCATCAGCATCGCCCGTGTTCTCGGCAAGAAGCACCCAGGCATCGGCACAAGCCGGGTCGATATCGAGCGCCTCGCGTGCCAGTTGGATGCGACGTCGGCCGAAGCAGTCGAACGCCTTGAAACAGAGTTGTTGAGCCTTCTCATGGGCGTTGCGGGGCGGAAAACGCTCAGGATCGAGCTTCTTGCCCACTAACTCCTTTTGGACCAGGGCATTGAATTCTTCAGGATCGCTGACCTGCCGCTCTTCGCACAACCGCGCCAGATGCACTTGAAACAGGTCCGCCGAACGCCGGTCGCGCTCGAAGCCGCGCCGCAACCATTCCGAGGGGGCCGGCGGGTCGAGAAGATCGGGCAGAGCCAGTGTCACCGTCACCGGACCGTCCACCTTATCGGCTTCAACAGACCAGCGACCGCTGTCCATCTGTTCCGGTTGCGTGTGCGCCATTGCTCGCAATACCGCTTCAACGCAGGCCAGTCGCCGGGCATCCGCTCTCACGAGCGAACGGTTTGGCCCAAACCCCACCAACAGTGGATATCGCTCGGGGTCGAGCAGGGGCAACGCCTCCTGTTGCCATAACTGCGAATCCGACAGTGGCAAGTGGTCGAGTTTGCAAGCCGTCATGCTCCACAACGGGGCATGCTCATCACCGTGACCGGTGAAAGGATCCTCTTTCCTGTGGAAAGCCCAGCACTATTCTGCACTGTCGAAAAACGTCAGCCCGAACTCCTCCCCGGCGGCCCCCACCACCGTAAAGCAGCGCATCCATTCAGGAGGTGGCGGGGCTTCCACGCAAACGAGGTCCGCAGCCCCGAAGTGGCGCCACGGCGCTGCCCGGAAGAAAGCTTCCGAGGCCTCCGCGAAACGATGCATCCGATCGATGGTCACTCCCTCACCGGTTTCCCATCCCTTCAACGCATTATTGCCCCCGAAGTATTCACCCATGTGTTCGATCGCCCGATCGAATTCGGGCAAGTGGTCACGGCAGGCCAGAATGATCCCGGTGCCCGCAAGCTTCGGTTTGAGAAATTCGGCCAGGCCCGGGTCCTTCACTTCAATGCGACCGGGGCGGTAGCCAGCCAACTCGCCACTTGCAGTCAGTTCCAGCAGTGTCCGCCACATGAGCGCATGGTCAACCCGTTCCGGCTCGACCGGCTGGCCGCCGGCGGTCTTGTCGCTTTTCACCGCAAGCCAGACAGGGACACACCCCCGGTATGGGGGCGCTCACCGTCGCGGGTCCAGACCGGCATCTGCACCATGGCCCCCTGCCAGACCTCATCCGGGCGCAGTGGCAGCCGTTTCAATTTCTCCATTTCAGAGTTCGGCATGAACCCGTTCTCCAACCGGCATTCGACTCCGCAAGGTGAAACTCCATCACTGCGAAGCCGTTACCTCGCCGCGGATGCGGCACCGTTCAACCGTCCGATCCTGATGACACATCGTGCTCATCGTGCCCCCTCCTGCCAGTTGCACTACCGCTGCCCCACTTCCTCACGACACTGGGCGAGGATGTGGGCGGCCACCTCGTTGACACCATAGCCGCCGGGCAGGCGGACGACCGGCTTGCCATATTGCTCACACACGGCTTTGAGCCCCTCGAAATTCTGGGTCGACCACCGCGCGGCGTAGAGCACCGCCACTACATCCGGGCGGGCAATGGTCGATTCGAACGTCGACAGCGGCCGTTCCGGCGAGACGTGAATCCAGCCGAGTTCCCGCAGGCCGAAGGCGTTCACGAGATTCTCCTGGCAGTAGCGTCGCCGCTGCCCACCGACGATCAGCATGCTTCGCCCTTCGGCCCATTGCCGGACTGCTTCGACATCCGCCGTGGGCGGGGGCGGATCGCGGTCCGGATCAGCGCTCGGGCGCGTGGCGATGTACCGGTCCACCTCGCGCAATACCAGCTCGAATCCTTCCGGCACGTTCTCCACATCCGGAAGCGAGCCGATCGCGGTTAACAGCAACTCGCGCACCTGGGGATCGCCCGGCGATGCCCCCGAGGTGATCAGTTCATCAATGGTCTGCATGACGACGGACCAGTCGTGCTCGGGGTTGAAGGCCGAACCATCGGCGATCTTGCGGATGTGATACCGCACCCGGCGGAGGCCGAAGCGCCGCTCCCGGCGATGGCGGCG
>PUNN01000234.1 GCA_003552605.1 Phycisphaeraceae bacterium | reverse complement strand
GACGCGGGCGACGTCGGCCGGATCGGAGTGCACGATGATGCTGTTGGGACGCTTGTCCTTGTTCAGCCATCGCGCCGTACCGCCCTCGACCATCAGGTCGAGCATCTCCTGGTACTGCTGCTTCGATCCATCGGCCCAGACGACCTTGTCGGGCTGGCACATTTGCTGGATCTGTTCGACCCATTCGAGCAGTTTCTTGTTGCGTGTCATGGTGGCTCCAATCGACAGTAAGGGGTGGTGGATGAGCGTAGCCTGGGTTCCACAGGTGCCGACAAGGGGCGCCAGGGATTTTCGGGGTGCGGGTTGGTCACCGGGCGCTTGGCGCCGCGGCCGCTTCGACCGACGCCCGTGATCATACAGGTTTATCCGGATGTCTGCAAGTGGACCTGCAAGGGCCGAGTCCTGTGGGCGCATGACACGCACCGCGGCGGGCAACCCCGGGGGTGGCATGGTCAGCGGGCTTTCCGGGGGGTCTTCAGCCCGATGGCCATGCGGGGCCGCGAGGCGCCCGCGGCGTCCTGAACCCTCGGCGCCGCAAGGCCATCGGCTGCGGACACCCCCGCAAGCCGCTGACGCAGCCAGCCAACCTTCTCTGGATACGAAGGGATCCCGCCACGCGTACCATGCATCCCGTCAATACTGTGCCGCTCAGCCGCCCCCGGGGCCAGTCGGGAGGGACCGAGAGGAACTGGCACGGGCCCATACCCCGCCTCCAGAGGGCCGGCCCTCCGGCCAGCACCCCCTGCCTTTGCCACATGAACAAGCCCGGGGCAGACCCCACGGATGACCGGCCCGGCGCCGCTCAGTCGTAGACCGTCCGCAGCCCGTACTCCCGCCGAAGATGGCGGATCTCATCGCGGAGGTCAGCCTCGGCGTCCCCATCCTTCTCGATCATCTCGCTGTACAGGTGGTGCAGGTAGCTGAAAGCCCAGCCACGGGCCACCTCCCGGCCGCCGCGGGCGGCTTCGGTCAGGTCACGGGTGAAGGTAAAGTCATAGCGCTGCTCCCCGGCCCGGCCACTCAGACGCATGGTGAATTCATCCGGGGAATCGAACCGGCCGAACACACTGAACGTCTCACCACGGTGGATATTGGGCAGAATCTTCGGGAAGGTCTGCCCTTCACCGGCCCCCACCACGCCAAGGTGAACATCCTTGATGATCGGAAATCGAATGCGGCTGGCAAGCTCGCGGATGCGCGTGGCCATCTGGTTCAGGTTCGCCACCGGCGCAGTGAACCCTTTGTTGCGATAGGCCAGGAAATCGAGCAGTTCACGGTTCTGAAACCGCCGCTCACCCGCCGCCACCGCGTAGATGCTCGCCACGCCATCGTTGTCACGCGTGATCAGATTGATCAGGTCAGGCGTGTTCAACACCCCCTGCGTGGGGACACCATCGGAGATGAACACCAGGTTGTACGTGCGGTCAGGGTCCACATCACTCACAAGCAGCCGCGACAAAGCCTGGTTCAGGTCCGTCCATCCCTCGCTCTTACCCTCGCGGAGAAACCGCCGCGCCCAGAGCAGGTTGTCATTGGTCGCCTCGACGGGGCCCTCGGGATTGAGGAAGATCGGCCGATCACTGAAAAACGCAATGTTGAACCGGTCTCCCCGGTTGAGTGCGCCCAGAGCATCCGAGACCCCCTGGCTGATCTCATCCACCCATTCCTGAGGCACACTGCCAGAGGTGTCGATCAGATAGATCACATCCTTGTTCATCACCGCAAGGCGCTGAAGCGTCCGCCGCGGTGTGATGTCGACACGGAAGTACCCCCCCGCCTCTTCACCTTCGGGCTGATAGACGGTCACGCGATACTCAAAGTCGTTGTCGAGGTGCTCAGGGATGTGCAGGTCCGGGTCCTGACGGGCGAGGTCATCACCGAACTCGACCGGCTCCAGGCGTGGCAGCGGCTCATCACGCTCAGCCGCATCTTCACGCGGGCGGGTGTCAGGCTGCGGTTCGGCCGAGGGCGGAGCCACGGCGGGCAGGCCGCCCCCCGAGAGACGGGCGCCATCAAGCAAGGATTCAGCGCGCTCGGCCATCTCACCCTCACCGCCGCCCCCCTCACCGTCACCGCCCGCACCACCGCCAGGGCCGGTGTCAAGTTCCATTCCCTGACCATCGCCTTCATCCAGCGCAGGGCGTTCGAGCGCCTCATCCGGGAGCTGCGCCAGCTCGCGGTCGGCCGTTTCCGGCCGGTCGAGACCCGCGGCGGGATCATCCTCAAGCCCATCGGGCCCGGCCGTTTCGGTGGGATCGGGCAGGCGCTCATCCTCCACACCCGGCATCTGCGGTGCGGGCAGTTCCGGGTGCTCGTGACGCTCAGCCAGCAATTCCTGCTCCTCGAGCATCGCCATGCCGAGTTCGGCAAGCTCGTCGAGCGGCCGATCGGCCTCATCGTCCGGCAACGGTGACTCCTCGATCGCCGGTGGCATTGCCACTTCATCGTAAATCCGTTCGAGGCTGAACTGCCGCTCCCGCGCCGGCAACTCGATCATGCCCAGCGACTGGTGAATCAACCCCAACGCGATCGCCACATGCACGAGCACGCTCAACAACACCGCCAGCGTCCCGGTCAGCGGGTTCCGCGGGTCGGCGATATGGCGCCGGGGCCGGATCGGGGCGCGAGGCTTCAGGGTCATGATTCTCGCTCCAGCCGCTCGATGGTGGTCTGCACGATCTCCGCCAGTTGCGGCTCCATCGGCTCTTCACGGTCGCGAAGCGCTTCCAGACGCCGCAGCGCTGCGGCGGG
>PUNN01000052.1 GCA_003552605.1 Phycisphaeraceae bacterium | reverse complement strand
GGTCAGCGGCTTCCGGGGGTGTCTGCAGCCGATGGCCATGACGGCCTGTGATTGGGGGTTCGCCGCATGGCCATCAGCCGCCCCCGGAAAGACGGCTGCTGACCATGCCACCCAAGGTACATGCGTTCGCCCTGCGGCGCTTCGGGGCAGGGGGGCATGACACGCGCTGTGGCGGGCAACCCCGGGGCTGACGCAGCGAGCCAACCTTCTCTGGCTACAAGGGGGCCCCGCGACATGTGTCATGCGCCCGCTCGCCCTGGGGTGCATGACATGCGCCGCGGGCATCTTTCTCCCTCTCCCTTCGGGAGAGGGCCGGGGTGAGGGGGGCTCAGTGCAAACGCCCAAATGCTTCATGTGCCGTCTTTCCCGCCTCATGCAGGGGTCGGCCTTCGGTTCAGCCACGGCACGACCGGCACGAATCTACCCTCACCCCAGCGCTCTCCCGCCCCCGGAAAAAGGGGAGAGGGAGCGAGAGCCTTCCGCGACACGTGTCATGCACCCGGCCACAAGGCCACAAGGGGGCGAAATCGGACCGTTTGGCAGCCACAACGCCAGTGCCTACCATAGAAATTCAGTCACCTGCCCTGACAGCGGAGACATCGCCGCGGGCGGAGGCCCCCGGCAGATCCGGTAAAACGGGCCAACCGCCGTGGGCGAATCGGGGCGGGCTGGCGACTGAAAGCGTACCGTTGTGGTCCGGTATGGCACCCCACCATGGCCGCGGCCGCACACACCATACAAACCTATCCGATTTTACGACTACCGCAGGGAACGCAATGCCACCAACCAAGCCCAGGAAGCCCGAACCACTGTTGCCGACACCGGACGATCAACTCTCCAAGGTTGAGCGGTTCAAGATCGAATCCAACACCATCCGCGGCCAGCTCCACGAGGAGTTCCGGGACTTGTCTGCCGATGATCTCCAGGAAGCCTCCGAAGCACTGGCTAAGAGTCACGGCATCTATCTCGAGTACAACCGGGCCCAGACCGGTCGCGAGAAGGACTGGATGTACATGGTCCGCATCTCCGTCCCCGGTGGCGGGCCGTTCAACAGGCAGCAGTGGCAGATTCTTGATGATCTGTCCGAGGAAGTAACCCGGGGACCCGACATCGATCCGTCGATGAAGCTGACCACGCGCCAGAATATCCAGTTCCACTGGGTCAGGAAGCCGGATGTGGTGCGGACCATCCAGACCATCGCCGAGACGGGCTTCTTTACGCTCAACGGCTGCGGCGACAACACGCGCAACGTCATGGGCTGCCCGCTGTCACGCTACAGCGATATTTACAACGCTCATGAGAAGGCTCAGCACTTCGGCGCGTACTTCCAACTGCCTTGTGCGCCACACGTGGAAGTATTTGAGATCGACCCCCACTTCGTTCGCGAGCCGGGGCAGAAGTACGGCTACGGACCCAAGCTGCTGAACCGCAAGTTCAAGATCGCCTTCTCCGCCGTGCATCGCGATGAGCAGACCGGCGACATCCTCCACGACAACTGTGTGGAAGTCCGCACCAACGACCTCGGTGTGGTCCCCATCCTCGAAGGTGAGAAGGTTGTCGGCTACCAGGTTTATATTGGTGGTAGCCAGGGCGAGAAGAACGGCAAGCCCACCTTCGCCGCCCTTGGCAAGCCGCTCGGCATCCTCACCGAGGACAACCTCCAGGATGGCCTCAGTGCGGTGGTGAAAATTCACGAACACTGGGGCGACCGCAAGAACCGGCACTGGGCTCGATTGAAGTATGTGGTGCATGAAAAAGGCATCCCCTGGTACCAGCAGCAGATGCGCGAGGCGGGCATCGAGCTTGAGCCGCCGCGGCCGGACGTCGAGCCGGGGGCGCGTATGCTTCATTACGGCTGGCACACCCAGCCCATCAACGGCCGGCTCGCTCGCGGGCTCTACATCGAAAACGGCCGCGTGATCAATCGCCGGCCTGGCTCGAATGCACCCGGTGACCGCAAGCCGGAGGTCGCATCGCGCGAGCAGCTCAAGAGCATGGTCCGCCACCTGATGGACAACTTCGACTGCGAGCTGATGATCACGCCCAACCAGGACCTGATGTTCACCAACCTCGCCCCGGAGGCGAAAGAAGAGTTCGATGCAGCACTCGATAAGTTTGCCTACGGTGACCGCAACGGTAAGCCGCTCTCGCAACTGCGCATGCGGTCCGGTGCCTGCGTCGGGCTGCATACCTGCCGGCTGTCCTACACCGAATCGGAGCAGTTCGAGCCGGAGCTTCTCCACGAACTCGAGCAGCGCGGCTATGGCGAAATGCATGAATCCATCGGTGTGACCGGCTGCGAGCGCCAGTGTTTCCGCGCAGCGACCAAGACCATCGGCTGGGTCGGACAGGGCCCTGACCTTTACGGCCTGAAGCTCGGCGGCTCCGAGGATGGACGTTACCAGGGCACCTGGCTGGTGGGATCCGATGGTAATGGTGAGGATCGCTGGTTCCTTCGCCAGTGCCCGCGTGACCGCTGCGCGGATGTGACGGTCGCGCTTTTCGATCACTACCTTGCCAACCGCGAGGATGAGCACGAGGACATGGGGGCCTTCTACCGCCGCCTCGGGGCTCAGGGGATCATCGATCACCTCAAGAGCCTGCCCGACATCACCGAATTGCTGGAAAAGACCGCAGCGCCGCCCTACCTCGAGCTCGGCTCTGTGCCGGCCAATGCCGATACCTGAGCGGGGTGCATGACACTGGGCGCGGGCTCCCTTTGTATCCAGAGAAGGCTGGCTGGCCGCGTCAG
>PUNN01000164.1 GCA_003552605.1 Phycisphaeraceae bacterium | reverse complement strand
GGGGGGGGGGGGCGGCCGCAAGGCCGGTCCCTACCGCCCCCTCATCCACAGCTTTTGGGAATACCTCAGCGTTGGAAATGGGGTTTGGGCGGGGGGGCGGGGGGTGTCTGGAGCCGCCGTGTCGCAGCGATCGATACGCCAGGGTTCCTCTCGCCGCTGAATCTGTGTGAATCGGTGTCAATCTGCGGACGAATCTGCTGATCTTCCATGTCCACGGCCGAGAAGTTATCCGCAGATTAACGCAGATTGACACAGATTCAGAGGATGAGCGAGTTGAGCGGATGGGTGAACGGGTGAGGTGGTCCGAGCATCATGGATTTCCCCAGTTCCCCTTCATCCCTCTTGAATCTGCGTCAATCTGCGTCAATCTGTGGATAAATCTCCTGTTCTTTCATGTCCGCAGAGGAACGTAGTTGTCCAGAGGTTGACGCAGGATCCGTCACCGTTGCCATTGGCCGCCCAGGGACTGGCGCAGATTGATGAAATGGGCTGGTGGGCGAGATGGTCAGACCCGCCCGCCATGGCCACGGCCCAACGAACCTTCTGTGCCATCCCCCCGTTCCCCACCTCGGCGTCCTCCGCGCCCTCTGCGGTAAATCCTTCATCTCCACACCGTGACGGCCCCGCACAGGCGAGCCAGTTTTGAAACACAGAGTTTCGCAGAGTTGGAATCACAGCCCGCCGCGCTCGGCGCTTGACTGACCGGTGGTTCTCACGCGAAGCCGCGAAGCCGCCAAGTGCTGATGGCCGTTGACGATTCGCCCAATGCCTCACATGAACACCCCATCCCCGCCCCCCGACTTTCATCTTCACCACGTCATTGCCACCCATCACACCCTCTTGCTTCGCGGCTTCGCGGCTTCGCGCGAGCCCATCCCGCTCCGATCGCGCTACCTCTTGTGGGTGGCAGGGTGCGGTGGTTCCGTCCGGCTCCGGCCTCTCGCCATCACCCGAGGCAGGAGCCCAGTGCGGTCGTGCCGCACGCTGGGATCTGTGCGGGGGGCCGGCCGCAAGGCCGGCCCCTACCGCACCCGGTCATAGCGAGGTTCATCCAGCAGGGCCGATCCATCTACGACTACCTCAAGCAGACCGGGCATGCCCGCTTTAACGGCGATCCACTTCTATTACTGGCACCCGATGGTCGTGAACGGTTATCTACTAGAAACCTTTCACTGGATCCCTCATCTTGCACGAGGCATGCGGCGTTGCCAATGCTTCTCAAATTTCTCACCATCCACACTCGCCCCCTCAAGGATATCCCAATATTCATCCTCATGCCCAAGCACGAACTCGATCATATCCCATGAATCTTCCGGCTTCACGGCATAAACAAACAAAACCCCATCTCCATTGGGGCCAGAAACGGGTATTTGCACTCTTGCAATATGACGTCCGTGCCACAAGGAGTAGCTGGCAATGCCAGACACTGGCCCAGTTACCTTCAATGGCTTACCAAGACGAGACACAATTTTTGGATGCCGCTCACCATAACCAACGACATGCTGGGTAATTGATGATTCTTTAACAAGGGCACGAAAGAGAATAGCCCCAACAACGATTACGAGGCTCCCTATTAATGCAATCACGAGTGAGCGGCGCAAATTCCTTACAGAATTCCGAAACTCATTCGTGGCCCAATCATTTATCGATTGGCTTACGCGACGAAGCCAGTTCCTTTGCATATTGTCCACTCCTAGAACGACAACGTTCACAGGACAGTCACTCTTTCAACAGCACATGTATAAATGTCGAACGAATTAAGGAGCATTTAAGCCAGTGCCGCTGCCAAACCGGGGACCCAATACGGCGTTCGATTATAGTTCTGTGTCATATGTCAATGCTCCTTGATGTCGTACTGGCCAAAACCCTCGCACGACAGGAAAAGTACACCGTCCGTTTAATGCATTTGGGTGCCAAGCGGGGACATTCCTATTTTTCCGTGAACCGCGCAACAGCACGCTGCCATCAAACCGCGCATCACCCGCACTTGGGCCGGCGACTTCTCTTATCGCATCCTCAACCGTGGCAAGGCGAGCAAGCTCGGAATCTACGTTGCGTATGCACAGGCGGACACGGAAGGCAGATACAGGCGATGAAGGCGGTAAACACATAAGAATGTCCCATTTTCCCTCGATCATACCATACCGATCCGCACATGGGGCGCACCCTGTCCCGAGCCAATCAATACCCATCCAAAGCGAATCCGGTCGCAGCAAGTGCAAACGTGGCAAATGCCCCAAGATTCGACACGAGCGGCGCATACTCCGACAAACGTTCATCTTCAGTCCAATAATCTGATACGTGCAAAGTAAAAGCCAATGCAAATAATGATAGCCCGAGAAATATCGCACCGAGTCCCCCTATCAATGCTATGCGGCTTTCGCCAGGGGGGGGCAATCCAACGCGGGATCACTGCTCCTCCCGTAGCGATATAGACTACTCCAAGCAACGTTAATATGATTGGCGTGACAATACCCAAGCCAATCGGCATTCCCGCCGGGGGAAACACGTATCGAGATTTGAACTGTCGAAACAAATAGCTTCGCGTCTTGTTCATGAGGCCACAAGCCTTTCATTCAAATTGTTTTCGCATCTTATTGACCCTTAAAAGCGCAATGTTCGTCTCTGACCTACATTCGGGGAGGATGCGAGTGCCTCCAATGAAGCCACACAACAGCGATACGGTATTGTATCGCTGCATGAACCGCCCCAGGCTCGGGTGGTACGCGCGGTGGCGGGCGTGGTACAGCCCCGTCTC
>PUNN01000495.1 GCA_003552605.1 Phycisphaeraceae bacterium | reverse complement strand
TCGACCGGCGCCAGCCTCGGTGACTCTGCCGGGGGCTGTCCGGCCATCTGCTGATCGAGCATGGCCGCGGCATCGTGGCCGAGTTGCTCGTGGTCCAGTACCACGCTTGAAAGGGTCGGGGTGGTCGAGCCGCAGAGATATTCATCGTTGCCGACCCCGGCGATGGCCACATCTTCGGGCACACGAAGCCCGCCCAAGCTGCAGGCCCGCGCCGCCCGCCAGGCATGCTCATCATCGACCGCCATCAGGCCCACCGGCCGGGGCGCGGCGGCGAGCCACTCGGCGAGATCGTAAAGCTGATCCTCGAGCACCCAGCGGCCACGGTGCTGCGTCCGCGGGCCGCGCAGGAAGCAGGCGTATTCGGGATCGATCTTCGCCGCGAGGTCGGCGAACCCGGCTTCGGCTTCGTGGGCATCGACCCGGAACTCCTCACCGGTGGTGAAACTGCGAAGGTGGCGAAACCCGCGATCGATGAACGCCCGGGCGATCATCCGGCCCGCCGCGGCGAAGTCGTGGCTGACCGCCGGCATGGTCAGTTGTGGATGGCGGGCCAGCATGACCGTGGGGCGGTCCACGCCCTCGAGCACGGCCATCGAGGCTTCGGAGGTGTCAGTGATGATGCCGTCGACGTTGCCGGCGAGGTCGGCAAGTGGCGTACTGAAAACGTGATAGCGCAACAGCAACAGGTCCCACCCCCCCCGCGACTGTGCGTAGCGGTTGATCCCGTGCATGGTGCCGCGGTGCCGCCATCGACCGGGGTCGAACAGGAGGGCAACCTGCGGGCGGACGCGGCGACCGGGGGCCTCGCCACTGAAGGGCGTGCTGTTGAGCATACCCCCAGTTTATGACTCTCAGCGCCCAGCGGTGGTCAAAAACTGCCACCTGTTGGTCTGTGCGTGCCACTCCGGCGGGTTGAGTGAGCGCCCGTGGTCAGAATCCGGCGATGCGGGGCGATGCAGGTCCGCCTAAGGCTGGGCGCCGGCTGTGCCCCGTGGTGAGGGCGTCGGGCCTTGCCGCCTCTCAACTGAGGATTTCCACATGCACGAGGCGCATATCCTCCCCGCCGCGCTCGATCCGCCGGACGATGGCACTTCGAAAGCCGTGGCGCTCGGCCATCGCCTGGTCGATCGGCCGCAGATGTGTCCCCACCGGCAGACGGTCGGCGGCGGGCACGCGCAGCACCATTTCATGGAGCGAGCGTTCCATCACGATGCTCTCATGGCGCCGCCGCCCGCCCTGCACACGGAAGATCAGGGGCCGGTGTGAAGGCCAGCGTGCGCGGCCGGTGCCGATTCTTCGATTGGAACCTTCAGTGAGCATGGCGGGCCTCCTTGCATCCTGCGCTGCTCGGGTGGGCACAAATACAACGGATCATCATTCATTAGTACGCATTGCATCCTATCGTCGTTTGGGCGTTGCCCCCCACAATCTTTGTTACCCGAACCCCACCGGCGCGATGAACCGGTGAGGGGGCATGGCCTGCCTTCAACACCTTTCTTTGGTACTCACCCGTCATGCACTATCGCCCGCAGCGGTTTGGAGGCGCCGCGGGGAGGTGGAGATGTAAGCCCATATACGAGCGATGTTTACCGCAGCTCAACCTGCCCGCCGCCGCGCGGACCCGAACGCGCGGAAGATTCAGCCGTTGATGGGGGGAATAATCCGTATCGGCCTGCCGGTTCTTGAGCCGGGGTTGCGCCGCTCACCACGGGACCATTCGGAGTGGAATCGATGATGCAGAAGAGCCTTTTCCGTGACCTGCTCACCGGCGGGTTGAATCACCTGCCCCTCCGTGCCGAGATCGGGTTGACCATTCTCCGCCTCGGTGCGGGCCTCGGCCTGGCGCTTGGTCACGGTTTTCGAAAGATGCCGCCCGGCGGGGATTTCATCGATGGGATCGGTGAGATGGGCTTTCCCGTCCCCTTCATCTTCGCCTGGCTCGCGGCGCTGTCTGAGTCCATCGGTGGGCTGCTGCTGGCCATCGGTCTGTTCACCCGGCCAGCAGCACTGTTTATCGTGATCACCATGGGCGTGGCCGCATTCGTGCAACATGCCAACGACCCGTTATTCATCCCCGATGCAGGACCGCAGGAGGGCAGCATGCAGTTGGCGCTGATGTTCCTCATCATCGCACTCGCGTTCCTCCTTGCCGGCTCCGGGCGGTTCTCCATCGACCACTTCCTGCGCCGGCCGCGGTGAGTGGCGCCCGATAACGGGTGACCGGTCCAGCGAAGCGGCGCATCGCAGCGGTGAGGGCCGCGGGTCTGTGCCATGTGGGATCAGTCGAACGATTCGATGCGCTTCGGCGGCATGAATCGACCTTCGGTCGCGGACTTGAACTCATCAAGCCGCCGGTCGGCACCGGCTTCTTCGAGCAACTGCTCGAGGGCCTGGCGCGATCGTTTGCGGGCCGTGTCGGATTCGGCGACCTTCGCCGCGGCGTGCCACACGAAGGCCGCCCGCGGATCGGCCGGGGCCTCATCCATCAGCCGCTCGGCCGTGGCGAGGGCGTCACCGGCACGGTCGGCATCACGGCTGATCACCCACGTTTTCAACAGTCTCGCCTCCCAGTGGCCGGGTTGAGCGTCGATCAGCGAGTCGAGGCTCCTTTCCGCCGCGGCCGGATCGTCGGCATCGAGTTGGCCGATCGCCTTGAAATAACGCGCGGCGAGATAGGGCGCTTCGGCATCAATGGCCCTGTCGAACGCTTCCATCGCATCCTCCCACTCCCCCTGCTCAAGCCGGGCCATGCCCAGCAG
>PUNN01000474.1 GCA_003552605.1 Phycisphaeraceae bacterium | reverse complement strand
GAGACGGCCAGCTTCGACACTGTCGGCGGCGACGGCGCCGATGCCGGGGCGGCGGAAGCGGTCCGAGACGCACACCACCGGGCAGCCGAGGTTCTGCAACTGCCCCATCTGCTCATCATTCAATGGATAGGCGATCGCTCCGTCCGGCCCCCATTCGCGCACGCGGTCGAGATCCGTGACGAAGTCCTTCAACAGGAAGGTCCATGGCCGGCCGGGCCGTGCAAAGCGCGTAATCCCGCGCATGGTCTTGGCGCTGTTGCCGTAACCCTGCGGAATCATCACCACGATCCGTCGAAGCTGCCTGTTCACCTGCGGTCTCCATCTGTGGCCACGGTCGCGTCAACCCGGGGGCGCACTGTTTTCTGCTCCATCGCGACACGCCGCATCCGCCATCGGGCCAGTCGCTGCCCTGCGTCGAACGACCACCGCATTCGAAGCGCCCCACTGACCGTTTTATTGCCTGAGCTTCGCACAATGATACCTGAAACATGGCTCGCCGTCCCTTCCCGCGCAGCGGAATGGGAAAATTTACGCATGATTCTGCGCATATTGACCCTTGCCGGACATTTTGCGCATCCATGCTTCCATCGGCGGCATTTGGTGGAAGACCGGGCCCCTCGCGGGGATTGGACGATGTTGCAAGACCATGGTGACAGTCAAAAGAGGTTGTTCACCGGCCGCAAAGCACGAGAAGCCCCATACTGCGCTGTGCCCCGGACCCACCAGGCGCCGGTTTTGCGCACCCGATGCGCACAGACAGCCCCAGTCACCCCGGCATCCGCGGCGAACGGGGGCAAACGAAATCACGGTCCGCCGCAGGCCCAACCGGTGGAGTCGCGGGTGCATGACACCTGTGGTGGGGTCCCTTTGTAGCCAGAGAAGAGTTGGCTGGCTGTGGCGGCGGCTTCCGGGGGTGTCCGCAGCCGATGGCCATGCGGCTCCGAGGGTTCAGGAGGCCCCGAGCGCTTCGCGGCCTCGCATGGCCACCGGGCTGAAGACCCCCGGAAAGCCCGCTGACACAGCCAACTCAGTGGTTGCCCGCGGCGGCGCGTGTCATGCGCCCTGGAGTCGCTCACGGCGAAGCCGCTGCGTGCTCGACCGGCTCGGCTTTGCTGTTGAAAAGGATCGCCTCGACGTTTTCCCTGATGTGCAGCACCGGGCCCGGCCGATCGGCCGTCTCCGGTTGGCGCATGGCCGCATCGGCCATCGGCTCGTGGCCGCGGCTCTCGAGGAAGGCGTTGATGTTGGCCAGGACGATCTCGGCCTCGGACTCCGTGGCCAGGATCGAATGTCCGGCGGGGCTGTTCACCACGATCGTGTCACTTGCGCTGAGCTGGTCGACCAGCATCTTGAGCCGGGGTGATTGTTCCCAGTTGGCATCGCGCATGTAGAGGGTGAGCGTCGGCCGTCGCGTGGCGTGCTGGTACTGAAGGACGAAGATTACGCCCGATTGGTCCGGCCGCTCAGCCTCGCTGAACCAGCCCTGCTTCCAGAGGCATTCGAAGGTCCGACAACTTTTCGGGCGGACGCGATAGACCGTGCATCCCTTCCCGCAGACGGCGAATCGGCATGCCTCCTGCGATTTCTTGCCGAATTCCGGCACACCCAGCGAATGGCAGCATTCGGTACAGCCTCCGCATTCCCGCTCCTGGAGCACTTCTAGTCGCATTTCTTATCCCATGGTCACTGCGGTCTGATGCGAAGCGTGCTCGCACACCCACACGGTGCCGCTACGATCGGCCGCCTGTCCCGTTTCCCGCCCGGCTCACAGTGACTCTGAGGATGAGATCGGTCCGTGAGTCTGGGCAGTTGAATCGGATTCTGCCGGTCGCGCGGTTCATTTCGTGTGGCAGTGATCGGCCGGCGCAACTCCGTGAGAGCCGTCTTCGGGGTGGCCGAGAGGCGCCGGGGACCGGATGGCACGGCCATTGCAACTTGAGCAAAGCGCGGCCTGTCGTTTTCAGGCACGCCTTTTGCTTCCCGGGAGGGACAGCGACACCATCGCAAGCGAGGTTTCCATGCAGATTGATCCCGCCGAAGCGCTGAATCGACCCACCGGTACACAGAATCCCGAGGGACGGTCCCCTGTGGGTGGGGCCGATAATTTCGCTGCGGAACTCCAGCGCTTTCAACCCGAGCAGGTTGATGAGGCACGCGAGGCCGCCAAGCAGTGGGTTGGCATCGCTTTCTTCCAGCCGCTGCTCGAGCAGATGGAGAACGATCCACTGCGCACGGAACTGTTTCACGGCGGGTACGGAGAAAAGGTCTGGTCCCGCGAGCTGAATTCGGTCCTGCGCGAACGGATGGCCGAAGCCTCATCCTTCGACCTTGCGGATGTCATCGTCGACCGCCTGATGAAGCCGGAGGCATCACCACCGCCGGTAATGCAGGGCCAGGGCGCCCCGGATGGCCACGGGTCGGATGGTGGCGATGAAGGGGATAAAGGCGGTGCGCAGCGCCTGGAGGTGACCTATGGATAGCCCCTTGACAGAGCTTGAAAACGTGCTTGTTCGCGAAATCAGCGCCCATGAAGCGCTTGCCGGGCTTCTCGAAAAGAAGCTCGCAGCCGTACGCGAATCGCGCTCGGGGGATGTCGAGCTTCTATTGGGCAGAGAGAACGAGCAGCTTCAGCACCTTGCGGAACTGGCCAAGCGCCGGATCGAGCTTGTCGGCGCGCTCGCCGAACGGTTGGTGCCCGAAGGCAGTGTGCCGTCAATGCACATCAAGCAAGAGGAGGGCAAGCCGCCGCTGCGTCTTGGCGAGCTTGCCGAGCATCTTCCCGAGCCTCAGCGCACCCGCGTGCAGGAATTGCGCCAGCGGCTTGCGGATCGGATGCAACAGGTGCGCACCCGCACGGGCACCCTCCGCCGTGCTTCGCAATCCCTGCTTCAGCACATGCACGGGGTGATGCAGACGGTGGCCGGCGCCCTGTCGGTCGGTGGCATGTACAGCCGCCGGGGCCAGCCGCCGGCCGGGTCGCTGTCGGTCAGCACGTTTTCGGCCACGGGCTGATGGCCCAACGCCCCGCCACGCGGGCGCATTCCATGGAAGGTAAGTATGGGTCTGACCAATGCACTCCAGATCGGCCGTTCCGGCCTGCTCGCCAGCCAGGCGGCGCTTCAGGTGGCGGGTAACAACCTCGCCAACGTGGGCACTGAGGGCTACAACCGTCAGCACATCAACCTGGCCGGTGTCGGCGTCCAGGATGTGGGGCAGGGGAACATGGTCGGCCGCGGCGTGCAGGTCGAATCCATTCAGCGCATCGTCGATGAGGCACTTCAGGCACGGTTGCGCAAGGGTGAGAGCGACCAGGCGGCCACTGAAGCGCGCAAGCACGTGCTCGAACAGGTCGAGTCGATCTACAATGAACTCGGCGATAATGACCTGTCGACCCACCTCAACGAGTTCTTCAATGCCTGGAGTGACCTGGGCAATCGCCCCGATGACCTGTCGCTGCGCTCGCTGGTGGTGGCCGAAGGTGACAAGCTTGCCCAGTTCGTCCAGCGCCTGCACCACGAGCTGAGCGATCTCCGCAAGCAGACCGATGGCAACATCGAGCAGAGCGCCAAGCGGGCCGATGACCTGCTCGATGAACTTGCCACGGTCAACCGGCAGATCGTCGAAGCCGAAGCGACCAGCGGCTCGGCCCACAGCCTGCGTGATGAGCGTGATCGGATGCTCGGCGAGTTGAGCGAGCTGATTGACATCAGCACCGTCGAGCAATCCAGCGGCTCGGTGGATGTGTTCAGCGGCTCGACCCCGATCCTGCTCAACGGCAAGAACCGCGGCCTCGAGCTCAAGCGCGAGAACGTCGAGGGTGATCTGACCGTCTCGCTTCACGTGAAGGCCGATGGCACAAAGCTCGACCCGAAAGGTGGCCGGCTTGGTGCGCTCGTCGATGCCCGGCTCAATGATCTCGATGGTGCGCTCGAGCACCTCGACACATTTGCCAACCAGCTCATCTTCGAGGTCAACCGCATCCACAGCCAGGGCCAGGGGATGGAGGGATTCAACAAGCTCATTGCCGGGCAGGCGGTGGATGATCCCGATGCCCCCCTTGCCAGCGACGCAGCCGGGCTGCCGTTCAACCCCGAGCATGGCAGCTTCCGCATCCACATGACGCAGAAGTCCACCGGCCACCGCGAGGCGACGCAGATCGATGTCGATCTCGATGGCATCGGCGAGGACACCTCGCTCAACGATCTCGCCGAGGCGATCGACGCCGTGGACAACGTCTCGGCGAAGGTCCGCCCGGACGGCCGGCTCGAGATCGAAGCCGATGGTGGCGACTACGAGATCAGCTTCGATGATGATTCCAGCGGTGCCCTTGCGGCACTCGGCATCGGCACCTTCTTCACCGGCAGCGATGCCCGCAACATCGCGGTCGACGGCGCCGTCAGCGACAACCTCCGGCTGCTCGCCGCCGGGCAGGACCACCTCAAGGGCGACAACAGCAATGCGAAGGCGATGGACAAGCTCCGCGATGAGCCGGTGGCGGGTTTGGACAATCTCAGCCTCACCCAGTCATGGCGGCGGCATGTGGAGGATGTGGCCGTCGCCGTCAGCCAGACGAACAGCAAGCTCGAGTCCAACAAGGTGGTGCTGGACAACCTCAAGAGCCAGCGAGAGGCCAACAGCGGTGTGAACGTGGACGAAGAGGCCATCAACCTGATGGCCTTCCAGCGCGCCTTTCAGGGCAACGCGCGCTTTCTCTCGGTTGTCGATGAGATGATGCAGACCCTGATGACGCTGGTGTAACAGTCGCCCGCATCGCGGGCAGGATGCACGATCATGAGCAGCGGAATCGCCCCCCCGGTTTCCGGCCGAACGTCGACGAACATGCTCACGAGCATGTTGATGAACACGCTGCAGAAGACGCAGTCGGAGATGGCCAAGCGCCAGCTCGAGATCGCCACGGGCATCCGCGTGCACAAGCCCTCGGATGCCCCGGCCGATGCCTCGGCCATCCAGGCGGTACAGGGCCAACTCGAGATGCGCCAGCAGTGGGACCGCAACCTCTCCCATGCCGCCACCACGCTCGACAACACCGACGCGGCGCTTGGCGATGTTGCCGGCATCCTTCACGATGCCAAGGGCATCGCCTCGAGCCAGATCGGCATCGGCTCCGATGCCGAAACGCGCGCCGCCGAGGCCAGCGTCATCGAGGGCCAGATCCAGGGCCTGATGGAGATCGCCAATCGCCGCTCCGCCGGCGTTTCGCTTTTCGCCGGCCGCAGCGGCGGCAGCGATGAACCCCCCTTCGAGGATTTCATGGGCGGCATCCGCTACACCGGCGCCGGTGAGAACATGACCACGAACGTGGGGCTCCAGGAGCCGATCGCGATCAACAGCAACGGCCACGAGTCCTTCGGCGCACTTTCTGCGCGGGTGGTCGGCAAGGTTGACCTCGACCCCGCCGCGATGGAGAAGACGAAGCTGAACGACATGCGCGGCGTGCAGGGCGAAGGCATCCGCCGCGGCGAGGTGGCACTGACGGTCAACGGTGAAAAGCTCAACGTCGACCTGTCCAGCGCCGACACCGCCGGGGATGTGCTCACCCGGGTCAACGATGCGCTCGGGAAGCTCGGCGCCGATGCCGACTCACAGCTCGCCCTCGTCGATGGCCGCTTCGAGCTGACCGCCGCCGCGGGTGATGATGTCGCCATCGCCGACCCCAGTGGCGGGCAGGCGGCAAAGGACCTCGGCATCGACCTCAGCGCCGGCGGCTCGACCGCGACCGGTGGGGAACTCGATCCGAAGCTCACCGAGATGACCAGCCTCGATGCCTTTCGGGCCGATGGTGCGCTCAACGGTGAGTTGAAGATCACCATGGGCGCGACGACCAAGGTCGCCGACTTCTCCGAAGCCGAAACGGTCCGGGACATGGCCAACGAGATCGACCGGCTGAACATGGGTCTGCGCCTTTCGGTGAGCGAAGATGGCCGTGGATTGACGCTGATTACGGACGTCAGCGGCCTCGAGCTGTCCATCGGGGAGGTGGAAGATGGCAGCACGGCGGGTGACCTTGGCCTGCGGACCTTCGGTGAGCAGACCGCGCTTTCCGACTTTCAGTTCGGCATGCGCGGGGTCAACGCTGAGGAGGGCAAGGATGACTTCGCCATTCACCTGAAAGATGGCAGTTCGTTCGAGGTCAACATCGACGGCGCGGTCAAGGTCGCCGATGTGATCGAGAAGATCGAGCAGGCCGCGGCCGATGCCGGGTTGGACGTCGGCCGGCCGGGCGATGGGGGCACGGATTTCAACGTCGGCCTCGCGGTCGAGGGCAACGGTCTTCAACTCGAGGACCACACCGACCCCGCACCGGACGGCCGGTTCAGGGTCGAGCAGCTCGGACAGAGTCTCGCGGCGTCCGACCTCGGCATTGCCAGAGACATGGGGGAGGAGTCGACACTCATCGGCGAGGACAAGGCAAAGGTTCGCGTCGAGAGCGTGTTCACCCATCTGATGCATTTACGCGATGCGCTCAAGGATGACGACGAGTCTGGCATCGTGTTTGCTGCAGACAGACTGGAAGACGACGTTGACATCGTCACGCAGGCCCAGGCGAACGTGGGCATCCGCGGCCAGCGGGTCGCCAAGCAGCAGGAAAGGTCAGAGGAATTGAAGATCGCCGAAAACATCATGCTCAGCGACCTTCGCGATGCCGACCTGACCGAGTCGATCACGAAGTTCATGCAGCTTCAGCAACAGCTCGAGGCCTCGCTGCGCAGTGGCAGCCTCGGAATGCAGTCAAGCCTGTTGGATTTTCTGCGCTGAGTGGCGCAGTCATTGCGCGGGTGCGAGCGGTTGTGGCCGGCCGCTTGCAGCAACCCGGCAGGATGCCGGCGGCCCGATGGATGGGTCGCGATCCAGGATGGTCGGCCTGATTCACAAAGGAATGGACCATGTTGATCCAGACGACACGCTTCGGACAGATCGAGGTTGATGGTGAGCGGGTGATCACCTTCCCCAGGGGCATCCTCGGGTTTCCCGACTACACCCGCTACGTGCTGATCGAGACCGGCGAGGAGGCCTACTTCTGGTGGCTCCAGTCGGCCGAGGCGCCGGACCTTGCGTTCGTGGTCACCGACCCGACCCTGTTCGTCTCGACCTACCGGGTGCCCATCAAGCGTGAGCAGATGGGTGAACTCGGCATGGCGGGCATCGAGCAGGGGCAGGTATTCGTGATCGTCAACAAGCACGACAACGTGCTTACCGGCAACCTCCAGGGCCCGCTGGTGATCAACTGCCAGAACCGCATAGGTGAGCAGATGGTGCTCTCCGACCGCCGGTTCACCACGCGCGTGCCGCTGGTGGAACTTCCCGCGGCGCGGCCGGCAACGGCCGTGGCCTGATGCGGCTGACCCGGTCAGCGCATCACCCGGGGCGCCTGGTGCGCCCCTGCATGCCGGCACACGGATGTGTCGGCCGAGCCCGGCCGCGCGATGGCGGCCGGTTGCTTCCCCCCGCAGCGTCCAAGGAAGGAGCCGCTCACCATGCTCGTGCTCTCCCGTCAGCGCGACGAAACGATCATGATCGGTGATGAGATCGAGATCACCGTCGTCGATATCCGTGGCGACAAGGTTCGCCTGGGCATCAATGCCCCCCGCCGCGTCGAGGTCCACCGCAAGGAGGTCTACGAGGCCATCCGGCGTGAGAACACCGATGCGGCCAACATCAAGGTCGCCGAAATCCAGGCGGCCCGGGACAACATCAAACCGCGGGCCGCAAACGCGCCCGGTCCCACCCGTCGCATCGACCGCGACGACAACCGCGGCCCCACAGCCCGTAGCGGGGGCCGGCCCTGAACCGAGCCCGTAAACCCGATGCACAACCCCTGGCCTCGAGTGTCAAGGGGGCAGAGACAGGACCCCAACCACCCCACGCCGGCCGGCATCGTGAACGCCGCCCCGGCCTGCCGGACACGTCAGCACCGGCCCCACGGCCCTGGCGGTTCCGGCCCCACCCCGACAATCAAGGAGGATTGTCATGACCCGCATCAACACCAACGTCGCCTCGATGATCGCCCAGAATAACCTGGCCAAGTCCAACAAGGACATGTCCGTCAGCCTCCAGCGCCTCAGTACGGGCCTGGCCATCAACCGCGGTGCGGACGACCCGGCCGGGTTGATCGTCTCCGAACGCCTGCGAAGCGAGATCAAGGGCGTCGGGCAGGCGGTGGACAACGCCGAGCGGGCAAGCAACGTCATCGCCACCGCCGAAGGGGCCCTCGATGAGATCTCGAGGCTGCTGGTCGACATGCAGTCGCTGGTGGTCGAATCAGCCAACACCGGCGCCTTCTCGCAGGAGGAGGTCGAGGCCAACCAGCTTCAGATCGACTCGGCCATCGACTCGATCACCCGCATCTCCAACACCACCAGCTTCGCCGGGCTCAAGCTGCTCAACGGCTCGCTCGATTACGAGTTGTCCGATGTCGACTCAGCGGCCATCTCCGATGTCGCTGTGCGAAGTGCCAACTTCGCAGGTGCGCCCGAGGTGCCCGTGAGCGTCGATGTGGTCGAGCCGGCCTCGCAGGCCGAGCTGTTCATCGATGGCACCACCGTCGAGGAGGATGTGACCATCGAGGTCCAGGGCCGCGATGGTGTCGAGGTGTTCAACTTCAAGGAAGGCATGAACCGCGAGCAGATGCTCGAAGCGATCAACGCCGTCAAGGATGCCACGGGCGTGGCCGCCGAGGCCCACGATGACACATGGACCGACGGCACACCCGCCGAGGGCATCCGGCTCTACAGCGCCGACTTCGGCTCCGAGGCGTTCGTCAGCGTGCAGCGCCGCGGCGGCGATCCGGACTTCGAAACACACGCATTCAACGAAGACCAGGAACTCGATCCGGACAACACCGCCGTGCGCGCCCGCGGCGAGGATGTGCTGGCACTGGTCAACGGCCATCTCGCCCTCGGCGATGGGCTCGACCTCAGCATGCATTCGACGATGCTGGCCGCGGACATGACCCTTGAGGAGGACTTTGCCAGCCGCGCCGCTTTCGATCCGGCCGACCCGCCGAGTTCGACGTTCAAGATCACCGGCGGCGGGGCCAAGTACCAGATCGGCCCGAGCGTCAACGTCCAGCAACAGGCGAGTTTCTCAATCCAGTCGGTGGCCGCAAGCCGCCTCGGGGACAGCAAGACGGGCTTTCTCAGCTCGATCCGCACCGGCGGCGACAACGCCCTGATCAAGAGCGGCGCCAAGGCCGATGAGCAGGCCGGCAAGGCCTCCGACATCATCGATAAGGCCGTCGATCAGGTCTCGGTGATGCGGGGCCGGCTCGGCGCGTTCGAGCGGAATACGCTCGACACCACCATCCGCAGCCAGCAGATCGCCCTGGAAAACCTGACCAGCGCCGAGTCGACCATCCGCGATACCGACTTCGCCGAGGAAACATCCAAGCTCACCCGGGCGCAGATCCTTAACAACGCCGGTACCTCGACGCTGGCCATGGCCAACAACACCGCACAGAACGTGCTCCAACTCCTCGGCTGATCGCCACGGGCGCAGGCGCCCTCACCGCCGCGCCTTCGTGGCGCCGACAGTGGCACCGGCCACGACGTGGACCGGGTCGCCATCATCAAGGATGGCGCGGGTGCGGCGGACGATCCCGGCGGCATCGAGGCCGGCCGCGGCGAGTTGGTTGTCGCGGCTGTCCTGATAGAACCAGCGCTCGGGCATGCCCAGGCGGTAGATGCCGCGGGTGTCGAGGCGCATGTCGTTGCACGCCTCAAGCACCGCCGCGCCGAACCCGCCGGCCACCGCGTGGTCTTCCACCGTCAGGATGGGCACGTTCGCGCTGACAAGCTCGCGAAGCAGCGCCGTGTCCACCGGCTTGGCGAAGCGGGCATCGTAGAGGGCGATGTCGTAGCCCTGCCGCTCGAGCTGCGCGATGGCATCGCGGGCCTCATAGACCTCGCTGCCGTAGGCAAGGATGGCCAGGTCCGGCCGCGACCCCCGCGCCGGCTGCACCAGGCGGGCCTTGCCGAGTTCATAGGGCGGCACCGTCTCGCTGATCGGGCTTTCGGGCACGTTGGCGCGCGGATATCGCAGAAAACTCGCGGCGGCATCGTACTGGCGCATGAACTCGAGCGCTCGGCGCAGGTTCGGCTCATCGCTGGCCGCGAGCAGCGCCACCTTCGGGAACACGCGGAACATGCTGATGTCCATGAACCCGTGGTGGATCGCGCCGTCGCCGCCGACGAAGCCACCCCGGTCCATGCACACCCGCACGGGCAGCCCCTGGAGGGCCACTTCCTGGAACACCTGGTCGAGCGCGCGCTGACTGAAGGTGGAATACACCGCGAAGAACGGCTTGACACCGCTGCGCGCCATGCCCGCGCACATGTCCATCGCATGGCTCTCACAGATGCCGGTATCGAGCGTGCGCTGCGGGAAGCGGTCCATCACCTTCGCCATGCCCGTTCCATCCGGCATCGCCGCGGTGACGCCGAAGACCTTCTCATCGCGGTCCATCAGGTCGATCATGCCATCGGCGAACGCGGCGGTGAACGACCGGCCACCCTTCTTGATCTCGACGCGGCAGCCCTCGACCGTGAACGGCTTGGGCGAATGGAAGGCGGTGGCATCACTCTCGGAGAAATCGAAGCCCTTGCCCTTGACCGTCTTGACGTGCAGCAGCACCGGCCGGTCGAAATCGCGCAGCTCGTTGAGCAGGTCGATCAACGTCGGGATGTCGTGGCCATCAACCGGGCCGATACACATCAGCCCGAACTGCTCGAACATATGGCCCCGGAAGACCGCGGCCTTCATCATCTCACCGGCGCGGTGGTAGGCTTCCTCGATCAGGTCACCATAGGGCAACCGCTTGATCATGTCGCGGGCACGTTTTTTGAACTCGCCATAGGCGCTGCTGACCCGCATCCGGTCAAAGAACTGCGCCATGCCGCCCTGGGGCTGGGCGATGCTCATGCCATTGTCGTTGAGCACGATCAGCATCTGCCGCTTGAGCGTGCCGGCGTTGTTGAGCCCCTCCATCGCCACCCCGTTGACGATCGAGGCGTCGCCGACGATCGTGGCCACGCGGCGGTGGCCCTCGCCGAGCACGCTGTCACCCCGTGCCATGCCCACCGCCGTCGAAATACCCGTTCCGGCATGGCCGACACTGAACAGGTCGTAGGGGCTCTCCTTCGGCTCGGGGAAGCCGGCCATCCCGCCGGCCTGTCGCAGCTTGCCAAGCAGGTCGAGCCGGCCGGTGAGCAGCTTGTGCGGGTAGCACTGGTGGCCGACGTCGAACAGCAGCCGGTCGGTGGCGAAATCGAAAACGTAGTGCATCGCGATGGTCAACTCGACCACCCCGAGGTTGGGCGCGAGGTGCCCACCGGTCAGCGACACCTGCTCGCAGATGGCGTCACGGATTTCATCGGCAAGGTCCGGCAGCTTCTCGATGGGAAGTTGCTTCAGGTCCGCGGGACTCTTGATCCCCCTGAGCAGCTCGAGCGCTTTGACATCATGCTGCTGCGCCGACAGTGACGTATTCGGGTTCATGCTGCATCCTCGCGTGGCTTGGTCGGTTGAGCCGGCGCCGTTTCCTGCCGACTCCAGATGGAGCCGGCCTTGATCTGCATTGTAGTCCTCAAAAGAATCAGAGCGCACCATCCGCTTTCATGCCTGCGGGGCGGCGGTTGAGGATCATTTCTCCCGGACCGCGAGAAACTCGGCCAACTGCCGCAGCGGATCGGCCTCGACATCGAACGGCTCGAGCGCGGCGTGGGCCTGCTCGCGAAGCTCTGCCACCTGCCGCCGTGACGGCTCGATGCCGAGCAAGCCGGGGTACGTCAGCTTGCCACGGTCCTCATCCTTGCCCACCGCCTTGCCCATCGCATCCGCGGTCGAGGTCACATCGAGCAGGTCATCGACGATCTGGAACATCAGGCCGATGACCTCGCCATACTGGGTCAACGCCTCGAGCCGGCTGAATCTTGCCGCTTCGAGCCCACCGCCGCAAATGCCCCCGAGCCGGCACGCGGCCCGGATCAGGGCGCCGGTTTTGTGGCGGTGGATGCATCGCAGCCGTTCGAGCGGTGGCATCGCATCGGGAAACGTGGGCAGCGTATCATAGACCTGCCCCGCAATCATGTCGCATGTGGCACTGGAAAGCTCGCGCACAAGCGGCCCCACGCGGTCCGGCGCGGACTCACCGTAGCGCTCGGCGATCAGCTCGAACGCGAAAGTGTTGAGCAGGTCGCCCGTAAGGATTGCCATCGCCTCATTCGTATGGCGGTGGAGGGTCGGGCGTCCGCGGCGGAGGTCATCATCATCCATCGCGGGCAGATCATCATGCACGAGACTGAAGCAGTGGATCATCTCGATCGCCGCCGCCGCCGGCATCGCCTGCTCATGGGTACCACCCATCGCCTCGCAGCAGCGAATCACCAGCACCGGCCTCATCCGCTTGCCCGGCCCGAGCGCGGCGTAGATGGCCGCCTCGCGCAAATTCTCCGGCAGGTCTCGACGCCCGAACTCCTGCTGTAGATATGCTTCCACTTCCCGCCCGGGGGCAAGCAGTTCATCAATGTCAACACCGGCACGAGAAGATGCATGACTCATGGTTCGCTCACCCGCGACGGATTCTAAACCCGGCCGCGGCAAACCACAACACCCCGCAGCCACCAGCCGGGGCAAACGCATGTAGACGCGAAACCGGGTGGCATGGTCAGCGGCTGTCCGCAGCCGATGGCCATGACGGCCTGTGACG
>PUNN01000385.1 GCA_003552605.1 Phycisphaeraceae bacterium | reverse complement strand
CGGCGGGATGAGGCCGCCGCCGCGGATGAGGGCATCCCGCACCGCCATCGAGACATCGTGCATGCCTACATGAGCCGCCTCGAACGACTGCTGCAAGAGGATTGACCCCCCACTGCCCACCGCCCCCGCCGCGGCCGGCCCCGGCGCGGCGGAAGGAGCCTGATGATGACTGCAAAGCGCAAAACCGACCTGTGCCTGCGAGCGCCTGCATGGGCGATGCTGCTTTTCGGCGCAGCATTGCTCGCCTTCAGTGGCCTGGCCATCGCCAACGGCCAGGCGGAAGGCAACGGCAGCGGTGAGGCCGCAAACGGGCAGACCGGGCAGGAGGAAGGCGACGCCGAGGCGGAGGCCCGGACGGATGAGGATGATCGCGACCGGGAGGCCGTCCGCGAAGGTGAGGTCCGCATCGGCCGGCTGCTCTACACCGATGAGACGGACCAGTGCAACGACCAGGTCGGCTTCGCCACCCAATTTCTCGCCACGGTGGACCGCGCGGCTGTAGCGCGGGTCGAGCGCCGACTGTATGACCTTGACCTGTTGAGTGATGACCTTGCCGAATATCCGTTCCTGATCATGACCGGCAACGGCCGGTTCGAACTCGATGATGAGCGGATCAGCCGGCTGCGCCATCATCTGGAATCCGGCGGCTTCATCGTGGCCTCCGCGGCGTGCTCGGACCACGGCTGGGGCCGCAGTTTCCGGGCGATGATCGATCAGGCTTTTCCCGACAAGCAGCTCGAGCCTTTGCCGATGGACCACGCCATCTTCCACACGCTGCATGAGATCGACCGCATCGACCTCCGCCGCGAGACCACGCAGCCGGCGCTCTACGGCCTGAAGATCGACGGTGACCTGTCACTGGTGTTCACCCCCTTCGGCCTCAACGACTCGAGCAACGCCGGCGCCGGCTACGGCTGCTGCGGCGGCAACGAAATCCGCAACGCCCGGCTGATCAACGCCAATCTCCTGACATGGGCGCTGATGCGGTAAGCACGATACCTATCCCCACGAATCCGGGACGCCCCATGCAGGGCGCGTAGAGCGCCCCTTGGCCAACGAACCGCTCGCCCTCCCCTGAAAATACCGCGCCATCCTCACAGCCGGCCCGGGTTCCCGACATCCCTGTAAGCGGCCCAACCCCGCGACGACATATCCATGTAGACCCATGGAGGCGGGGCGAGGGTCACGAAAGTGAGCGTATCTCGTTGCATCCCCACAGGAGCAGCCCATGTCAGCCCCTTCCCCCACCGGCAGTGATCAGTCACACAGCGGGCTTCCGATCCGTCCGCGCATCATCGTGTTCGCAGTCGTTGCAGCGCTGCCGCTGGCCTATGTGCTGAGCCTCGTGGCGCCCGACAATCTGACCGGATGGCCCATCTTCGGTCCCCTCCAAAGGTTATGACAGGTCCATCCAGACTACAGTCCATGTCGACGCCGGTGAGCCCCCGTTACAGTCAATGCAAACCGGATTCCATCCCGGATGAACGGCTAAACACGCAAAAACCACGAAAACTGAATTGTCCTGGCATCCCCCCTTACCAATGCATATGGTCAACGCCCAGCAGCATCACACCTCATCGCCGCGCGATGAATTCATTGAACATCCATCTGTTTTCTCCGCTTTCTGCGATTTCCGTAGTTCCTCTCCCGCAATCCCGGTTCGCATGGTACCTTCAACCGTGTTGCGGTCGCACTGTCCAGTCGGAGCCGAACGATTGATCTATGCGGGGACTGATCGCCCTGTATATTCTGCCGTATGTGGCGCTGCGCGGTGTGGACATGTTGCCCGTACTGCATGACAGCGGCATTCATCGCGATTCGCTATCATGGCGGCCATGAGCAGTCGCCCCAATATCCTCCTGATTACCAGTGACCAGCAGCACTACAGCACCCTCGGATGCATAAATGCGGCCATCCGCACGCCCGCGCTTGACCGGCTCGCGGCGGAGGGGATGCGGTTCGACCGGGCGTATTGCCCCAACCCGCTTTGCAGTCCGTCCCGGGCAAGCATCCTGACGGGCCAGTACCCCGCCTGGCACGGCTGCTGGACGCTCGGGACCAAGCTCGATGAGCAGGCGCCGACCATCGCCGGCATGCTGACCGAAGCCGGCTATGCCACGCACAAGATCGGCAAGGCCCACCTCCAGCCGCTGCGCTCGGACCCGAATCAGACTTCGCTCGAATGCCAGCCCACGCTTCGCGATCTCGACTTCTGGCGCAGGTTCACCGGCCCGTGGTACGGATTCGAGCGCATCGAGCTGGCGCGTAACCACGGCGATGAAGCCCACGTGGGCCAGCACTACGCGGCGTGGATGGAGGACAAGGGCCTGACCAACTGGCGCGAGTATTTCCAACCCCTGCCGGGCGAAGCGCCGGGCCGGTACTGCCCGCCCGCCCCGCCGCGGCCGGACCGCTATTTCGACCGTTCGGATCGCACGTGGAAGCTTCCCGAGGAGTTCCATTATTCGGTCTGGACCGCCGAGCGCAGCATTGCCAACATCGATCAGGCGCTTGCCGAGGATCGACCGTTCTTCACCTGGGCGAGCTTCCACGACCCGCACCCACCCTACATCGTGCCCGAGCCGTGGGCCTCGATGTACAACCCGGACGACATGCAACTGCCACCGTTCGATCCGGCCGAGCTCGGTGACATGCCCCCGGCGCACCGGGAAACGCTCAAGCCGCATGGCAAGGCGGATTTCTCACCCTGGCAGGAGACGTCCCACGGCAACCACGGCTTCCACAGCCACGAGCACGACCCCGAAT
>PUNN01000299.1 GCA_003552605.1 Phycisphaeraceae bacterium | reverse complement strand
GGGAGAAGGGGGGAATCCCCGGTCCGCGAGCCGCAGCGCGTGTCATGCACCCCGGCAAGGGGGCTGCCTCGCGGCCGCCTCGGGAAGGGGGGCAGGGGGGGCGGCAATGCGATACCGGTCCGCCGGATCCGGCGGGCCGCAACGGCGGTAGAATCAGGTGGACATGAGCGCGTACCTGCTATGGCTGATGCTTGTGTTGCTGGTGGTCTTTGCCCTGACAGTCGGGCTCCTGGTCATCGGCGCCCTCGTTCGCAACTGGCGCCGCCAGCTTCGGCCGCCTCGGCGCCGTGGTACTGAACGGGGGTTGCCGGTGGACGCGTGGCTTCTCGCTCGCGACAGGCTGACCGGGCCGGCGGTGATGGGCTCGGTCCCGCCGATTCCGCCCCGGCGCCGCCGCCGCCCCCCTCAAACCCGTGATGGGGATGGTGAGACCGATGCCGGGGCCGATGACGGCGATAGCGGCGGACCATCCAAGGGATTAGGATAGGAACTTACTTGCGGAACATGGGGGGCTCGCCAACCCACCCCTGATTCCCGTTTGAAAGGCAAACCTTGACAGAGCAAGCAGATACAGTTTTCGGTCGGGAGGGGTTCTACCGTGCAAGCCGTGACGAAGGCGGGCAGTGGAAGTTGCTGGACCCCGATGGCCACCCCTTCTGTTTCCGTGGGGTCTGTGGTGTCAACCGCGCGGGCACGCCCGGGGGCCGGCTGGCGAAAGATGGTCCGTACGCCGAGACCGTCGACCGCAAGTACGGCTACCCGCGCTCGCCACAGGCCTTCGTTGAGGCCACCCTCGACCGGTTGCGGGATTGGGGCTTCAATGCCCTCGGGGCATGGGTCACGGAAGAATTCTTCGACCAGGGGATGGCTTGGACGGAGATTCTCGAGTGCAACAAGGTGGGCGTGCCGCCGATCCAGGGGCCGGGAGTGAAACTGCCGGACGTCTTCGACCCGCAATGGGAAGAGGCGATCGACCGAGTCGCTGCGAAGCTTTGCGCCCCGATGCGCGACAGCCGGGAGTTGATCGGCTACTACACCGATAACGAACTCGCCTGGGGCCAGGGCAACACCGACCTGATCTGGGGGGCGCCGGAAACGGTTAACCTGCGGGGCCCGACGCTGCTTCAGGCATGCCTCGGGCTGGAACAGGACCGGCCGGCCCGGGAGGCGGCCTGGAAGTTCGTGCTCGAGCGCCACGGGTCGGTGGCGGCGATGGCCGCGGCGTGGGGCCTTGAAGGGGTCTCGAGCCGGGAGGACCTCGGGCGGTTGACCGTGGAGGGCCAGGCCATTTCCACACCCGGCTACGGGGCGGATCAGGAGGCATTTACCACCTTTTACGCCCAGCGGTATGTCGAGAAGACCGCCGCGGCGATCCGTCGATACGACCCCAATCACCTCATCCTCGGCTGCCGTTTCGGCGCTCCGCCGGGCGATGCGGTCCTCGCGGCCTTCGAGCATCCCCGCGTGGATGTGATCAGTGCCAACAACTACCGTCGGAACATGGCCGAGCGGATGCAGGCCTATTACGGGCCGACGGGCCTGCCGATTCTGATCGGTGAGTTCGCCTGGGCTTCGCCCCCGTTCACCCACCCCGAGCACTGGCCGCCGGAGGCCGCCGGCCGCAGTGTGGAGGACTTTGTCGCCGAGGCCGGCCCTGCGGCGCTGCACGATGGGATGAGTCATCCCGGCGTGGTCGGTTATACGTGGTATCGATGGGTCAAGAAGCCGACCGAGGGCATCAGCTACGGGCTGGTGGATTACCACGATGAGCCGATCGAGTTCAACATCCGCCTGCTGCGCGAGGCCAATGCAGCGCTCGAGGCAGCGCTGGTGTGACACCGCCGGGGGTAAACCAGGGGGCGGGAAGGCAGCAGGCAGGGGCCGAGGGCGTTTCGGACTTCAGCCGTCTTGATGTTCGGCCTCGGCCGAGGTGCCGAAGTACCTTCCCGTTCAGGGCGAACACACGCAGCCTGTGTGGCATGGTCAGCAGCCGGCTTCGGCTGATGGCCATGACGCCCACTCGGGCATGGGCCCGCATGACCGCCGGCTGCGGCCCCCTGCAAGCCGCTGAACATGCCACCCAGTTTCGGAACTACATGCGTTCGCCCTGCCTGCCCGTTTGGCAGTCACCTTCTTCCGCGGCATGTTGATGATAGAATCCCCGCCTTGCTCGCTCACCGCATCATTCCGTGTCTGGATGTCAAGGCCGGTCGCGTGGTCAAGGGAGTCAACTTCGTTGACCTTCGCGATGCCGGCGACCCGGTCGAGGTGGCACGCCAGTACGATGAGGCGGGGGCGGATGAACTGGTCTTTCTCGACATCACTGCCAGTCACGAGGACCGCCAGATCATGCTCGATGTCGTGCGCCGGGTGGCCGAGGCGTGCTTCATGCCGTTCACCGTTGGCGGGGGAATTCACAGCATCGACGATGTGACGGCACTGATCCAGGCCGGCGCTGAGAAGGTCAGTATCAACACCGCGGCGGTGCTCGATCCCGGTATCATCAGCCAGACGGCGCGGCGGTTCGGCCGCTGCGCCACGGTGGTGAACATCGACCCCAAGCGGGTCGAGCGTGAGGGTCGCACGGTCTTCGAGGTGCATACCCACGGCGGGCGGCGGCCGACGGGGCTCGAGGCTGTGGCCTGGGCACGACAGGTCGTCGAGCGCGGTGCGGGGGAGATCGTGCTGACGAGCATGGATGCCGATGGCACGCAAAACGGATACGATATTGAGATGACCGCACAGGTGGCGGCGGCGGTGGATGTGCC
>PUNN01000082.1 GCA_003552605.1 Phycisphaeraceae bacterium | reverse complement strand
GAGCCGATGATTCTGCAAGGGCAGTGGCGGTCATTGGCGACAATATCGGACCCCGACGCCGACCCCCACCCCGCCACCGCCCCGGCCGCTGCCACGGTTGCAGCGGCCCGTGTGCCCCGACTTTCACGGGGTCCGTGATGGTGTGGCCCTGACACCGGCCACCATCAGCAATGCCTGTTGGTTGGCCCACCTTTCGGGCCCCGGTATGGAAGCGGAAGTTCGCATGCGGTTCCGCGGCTCGAGCGTCTGACCGTGAAACCCATGCGACGGTCCAACCGAACCCCTGGACGCTGAAGCGAATGCCACTGCTTCTACCTGTTGCCGAGCTTCGCCGGGGGATGCGACTGGCCGAGCCGTTCGTCCACAAGGGACGGGTCATGCTCGCCTCGGACAAGCTGGTCAACGAAGCGGACATCGACATCCTTCAACGCCGCTTCCCCCAGGCCCTGGTGAAGGTCGCCGACCCGATCCTCGATGGGCTGGTGCAGTTCGAGGATGACCAGCAGGACCGCGAGGTGGCGCGGCAGGCCCAGGGCCGGATCGCCGAGACGATGGCCGAGGTGGGCAAGTCCATCGGCAGTCGCGCTTCGCTGTCGGGCAAGGATTTCCGGGCGATGGAATCGGCCGCGCTTGAGGTCATGCGCTACCTCGCCGAGCACCCCGTCTCCGCGGCGATGGTCAACCGGACGATGCGAACCGAGACATTTCTGGCCGACCATGCCGGGGCGGTGTTCTACCTGTCCATGGTGCTCGGCTCGACGGTCAAAGGATACGTCGTGCAGGAGCGCATCCGCCAGACCGCCGCGCGGAACATCCGGTCCCAGACCGTCTTTGACCTCGTTCCGCTCGGGCTGGCGTCGATGTTCATGGACCTCTCACTCTATCCGCTGGCCGAGATTTACGATGTCGACAACCCGAAGCTGACGGAGACCGAGGCCGAGCGTTTCCGCAATCATCCTGCCCTGAGTGCCGAGATGCTGCCCGAAGTGTTCCCCGCCACCGCTCGCGCGGTCGTGCGCACCCATCACGAGAACCATGCCGGTGAGGGCTATCCCGATGCGCTCGAGCCGGACAACCTGCACATCTTCGCCCGGATCATCCGTATCTGCGATGCCTTCGCCGCGGTGACCGCCACCGAGGTGTTTCCCAATGCCTTCTCACCGTGCCGGGCATTGTGGGAGATGATGCGCGGCGGGTACCGGCGGTTCTTCGACCCGGTGCTCATGCCCCTGTTCGCTAGGCTGATCCAGCCATTCCCCATCGGCGCCAAGGTGCAGCTTGCCGATGGCCGTGAAGCGGTGATCGTGCGATACAACCGCATGGAGCCGTTCAAGCCCACGATCATCATCGCCTTCGACACCGATGGCTCACGCCTGCCGCCGGACCGCATCGAGGGCCCCATCTCCCTTCGCGAACGTGAGGACCTGCGCATCGCCGGCTTTGCCGGGGAGGACCTTTCCTTCCTCCACCAGCCGCAAGTGGAACCGGAGCCCGAGAAGGTGATGGCCGATGGGGCGCTGAGCCTCGGCCTGCACCGGCGCCGCCGCCAGCGCCAGGCCCACGCCCGGGCCGAAGCGAGCATCGACCCCGAGGCCCGCTTCATGGACCTGCTCGGCGTGCTGTTTCCATGAGGCGCGCAAAGGCCCACCACCCGCCTCGCAGGCACAACAGGCACCACTGACCATTCTTACAGGACAACCGACTCTGCTGTCCTGCTGCCCCATGTGGGCCCCACCATCGGTCCATCCAGCCCGGTCTGCGGCGCGGCGTGGCGCCAATGCGTGGCGTACACCCCATGGCGCCAGCTTCCTACAATCGCAGCGAGACGGCAGCCAGGAAATTCCAACCCGCAACACCCCCGCGAAAGAGGAGGATCATCATGGCTTTTATCAAGGTCGCGAGCGTATCGGACATCCCGGACGACGGCGGTCACTGCATCGAGGTCGAGGATCGTCGCATCGCCCTTTTCCGCAAGGATGGCGAAATCTACGCCATCGATGACACCTGCACACACGATGATGCCTCACTGAGCGAAGGTGAGATCGAAGACAACCAGGTCGTCTGCCCCCTCCACGGCGCCACCTTCGACCTGCGCACCGGCGAGGTCACCGGCCCGCCGGCTTACGATGACCTGAACGCCTACAAAGTCCGCATCAACGGCGATGCTGTCGAGATCGAATTGTGACCGCGCCCCCAATCTCACAGACTCTGCCATCACCGACCGGACCGTCACTCCCCTCACCCTGGCCCTCTGCCGAGGGGAGAGGGGGGTAAGACGTGTATCGCAACATGTGTCATGCATCCATGAATGGGGAGGGATGGACACAAGGCTACTACGAAAAGCCCGAAATACTCGAAAACGCGACCCCCGGCGACACGCAACAGCGCTGTACACGGCACGCGGCATCGACGTGCCAGCGCACCATACTCAACATGCAGAGCAGGCGAGCGGCCATCCCTTATCCCTTCTGCGCTTTCTGCGTTTTCCGTAGTTTCCCCCACACGCAACAATCATTCATCAACGTCCCAGGCACAATCGCTGCCAACCCAGCACTGAAGTGTCTCGAAGGATGACCCCTCATCCTTTCGCGCTTTTCGCACTTTTCGTAGTTTCCTCAACTTCGCATTGCCGTCACACGTACCTCATCCCTGTCCCCCGATCCGGTTCACGCACTGAAGCACGGGTGGCGCAGTGAGCGCCTGCTCATCGAGCGGCCGCCCGCAGTGGACCTCGAAGGTGTACGGCTCACCCGGCATGAGCGTCACCTGCTGCTCG
>PUNN01000129.1 GCA_003552605.1 Phycisphaeraceae bacterium | reverse complement strand
GCCCATTGCGCAGCCATCCGGTCCTGCCGGTGGCGCGGCCGCCTCCCCCTGCCAGCCGGCGGCGGTGATTCGTCGCGCGCGGCGCCACCGGCTATGCTAACCGCAACGGTCGATGTGTACAGCATCACCGCCATCCATGCCGGCCGCGGGGGCGCACCCGGCGCCCCCGCCCGGTGCCGGCGCTATCACCCGGTCCCTGCCACCCCGTATCCCCACCGAAGGCAATCCCCATGGCCACGACGCAAGAGGTTCTCGACGCCGCAAAGAAACTCGGTTCGCTGATCAACGAACACGATGCTGCACAGCGCATGCAGCAGGCAGTGGAGGTCATCCAGCAGGACAATGAAGCCCAGCGGCTGCTCAACGACTACAACCGCCAGGTGCAGACCATCGCCGAGAAGGAAAGCCAGGGCAAGCCGATTGAGGTCGAAGACAAGCGGGCGCTCGAAAAACTTCAAAACCAGATCGCCTCGAACCCGACGCTCCGCCAGTTCCAGATCGCGCAGATGGACTACGTGGACCTGATGCGACAGGTGGACGAGGCCATCGCCGGCAAGGCCCCACAGGCCGCGGCGGGCGCTCAGGCCGCGCCCCCGCCGGGTGCAGGAGGCGGAGCAGGCGGCCCCGCCGGCGGCGGGCAGCCTGGTGGGCTCGTATTCTGAGATGCCGCGGCAAGTTCCAGCCAGGCCAGCAGCAAAACCCGGCCCCCGGAGCAGCATGGATTCGCCCCCCTACCTGCTGAGTTGACCGGTATTGCCCGGCACCGGCGTCTTCTTCCCTGGATCACGGCTGTCGGCCCATCCAGCCTCCCACCGGATGCGTTAACGCCGACATCGTGGCTGCGGCATTGCCTGTCCATCGGCCGCTTGCAGCATCCACAGATGGTTGGAGCCCTACCATGTCCACGTGGTCCTTTGCACGATCGGGTCTCACGTTCACCGCTGTGACAATGCTCGTGCTCGCCGCGGTCTCACCCGACCTGCCCGGCACGCGGGCCCACACCTACGCCGCGGGTGAGCCCACGCGCGGCGTGGCGACTCTGCCACCGGGCATCACCCCGGAGGTCGACCGTGCCATCACCGCCGGATTGCGCTACCTCGCCGCCTCACAGGGCAGCGACGGCGCCTGGCGCTCGAGCGGCTCACTCGGTGGCCATCCGGTCGCCATGACATCGCTGGCCGGCCTCGCCTTCCTCACCGCAGGCCACACGCCGACGGAGGGGCCCTACGCCCGGAATGTGCGCATGGCCCTGACGTATGTCCTGCGACACGCCAACCCATCCACCGGGCTCATTGCCAACGTCGCCGAGGAAGGCTCCAAGTCGATGTACGCCCACGGGTACGCGATGCTGTTCCTCGCAGAGGCCTACGGCATGGAATCCGATCCCCGAACGCAGGAGCAGATCCGCCGCGCTTTGCAGCGCGCCGTCCGCCTCTCGCAGAACTCACAGTCGAGTTGGGGCGGCTGGTTCTACACGCCGGATTCCAACAACGATGAAGGCTCGGTCACGATCACACAGGTGCAGGGGCTGCGTGCGGCCCGCAACGCCGGCATCCTCGTCAGCAGCGAGACAATGGACAACGCCATCGGCTACCTCGAGAAAAGCGCCAACCCCGACGGCGGCATCCGCTACACCGCCCGCAGTGCGGGGGGCAGCCTGCCCGCTATCACCGCACAGGCGGTCGCCTCGCTTTACAACGCGGGCAGTTATGACCATCCGCTCGCACCGAAGGCGCTGAGGTTCCTGGAACAGCGGATGGAAGGCGGCGACATCGCCCGGGCGTTTGGTGGGCATTCTTCCTATGCGATGTTCTACGCCTCGCAGGCGTTTTACCTCAGCGGCGATGAACACTGGAATACCTTCTTCGCCTCACTGCGCTCACACGTGCTGGCCACACAGGACGCCAATGGTTCATGGCGCGGCGACTGGGTCGGGGAGACCTTCGGCACTTCCATCGCCGTCATGTGCCTGTCGCTCCCGTACAACCACGTGCCCATCTTTCAGCGGTAGCCGCACCCGCCGAGCCACCGCAGCGCAGCGGCCCGGTACAAATTCAACCCCTCCTTTCCATCAGCAACGTGAGTCGGCCGGAACCTGTCGCTTCGCCATCGCCGTGATGGTGGCGGCTCCCCGATCGGCCAGCAACCGACCCGCTGATACGCGGGGCTGTAGCCCCCGCTGCACGCCGAACCGGCGGACAGTGCGTATAGCATGACTATACGGAACAGGAGCCCCCATGGATCACGTCCAAGCCATCGAAGCCCTGAGGGCCACCGGCGAAATGCTGCATTAACTGATTTACTGAGGGGAGGCCCTCATGATGCCGAACGGGCCATCCTCCATGACTTGGAGCGGCGCGATGAGCAAGCCTGATCTTGACCACACAATCGCCCGCTGGACACGGTTGGGGGTGCTGTTCGGTGGCCGGCCTACCCGCACCTCGCCGGACCTTGAGCCGCTGCTGCTGGACACCGCCCGTCTTGCCCCCATCAGCGCCCGGTTGTTCTACCTGGCAGTCTCATGGTTGAGCCAGTACGGCAACTTTGTCGCACGCCATCGACTGAAGCGGCTGATCGAAACGCACCTCGCTCGCCCGAACGAACCCGCACTTGCGGCCATGCTGCACCTGGCCGTGAATCACGGGGCGTCCAAGGAACTACGGATCGCAGCCGAAGCATGCCACCCGGCTGAGGAGCTCTGCCCGCTGTTCGCGGTCCATCGGCGGAGCCCCGCCAGGGCAAACGCATGTAGCTCGGGTGGCATGGTCAGCAGCCGTC
>PUNN01000056.1 GCA_003552605.1 Phycisphaeraceae bacterium | reverse complement strand
TGCCGCTCGGTCTGCCGGCGGGCGGTCGCCCGCGCATCCTCATCCTCCTCGTCGATATCGGCGAGCCGGTCTTCAAGCTCGGTCCGGGCCGTTTCGATACGCTCGGCGTATTCGGCTTCGATCATGCTCTCAGCACGCCGCACCCCCCGGGACGCCCGGTGGCCATAATCGGCAAAGAACGTGGTGGCCGGATCGGGCTCGATCTCGGCTTCATCCTCATTATCGCCGAGCAGGTCCATCCGACGGACCGGCTCGAGGCCCATGTCCTGCCCGAACTCGTCCACAATGTGGGCGACAAAGCCGCGCTCGAGTGATCGCAGTGCCCGCCGGAACTGGCGGGTCGTCACCGGCCGCACATCCTCGGCCAACCGGCGCGGCCGCAGGGCATCGGCACCGGCGGGGTCAATGGCATTGTCATACCTCTGGAAGAACATGGCGTGGATCTGCATCCACCCCATGCTCAGTTCATCGAGTGCCTGTTGTTTCTCCCGTCTTGCATCAACTTCCTCATCTTCATCCTCGGCATCCTGAATCTGCCTGTCGTGGTACGCGACAAGTCTGTTTCGCAAGTCGCGGTAAGCGCCGCGAATGTCCGCGCCGTGCCGCGCGACGAATCGCTCTCGCGTGCGATCCCGCCGCTCATCGGCATCATCGCCCTCGTATCCGAGGACCCGCGTGGTCAGGTCCTCCGACATCTCCTTGACGACCTCACGCTTATCCGCATTGAGCCCCTGCACGAACGCCGCCCCCTCCGGCCCGTACAGATCAAGGCTGCCCTTCAGTGCAGCCTGGCCCCATAGACCATCCAGAATGGTGCCCGCGAGGAAGATGCCGATCACCAGCAGTAGCGTCAGCAGCAGCTTGGGCGGGTGGATGGCAATCCGGAACGAGCGGAAGATGCGGGTGAAGGGGAATATCGCCGCCCAGTCGATGCTTTGAATGCGATGTGGGTCCTGTTCAGCCATGACGGTTCCTCGTAAGGGTTCTGTTCACTGCGTGACACCGAGTCCTCGGCCCCCCCTCCGATGTGGAGGAGCCGGCGACCATGATAACCCAAAACCGGACAATTTCATGCCCCCGCCGCGCCAACCGGCCGAATTGGGTGCATGACACGGCTCGCGGCTGACCCGTCGAGCCTTCACTCCCATCTCCCTCGGTGGCGTGACTGCGGGTGAGGGCCGGCTCGCGTCGGCCTTCGGGCTATGCCGTGGCACGGCATAGCGAAGCGAACCGGGGGGCAAGGATTGGTTCGCACAGCCCCCGCGTCTTGCCCCTCACCCAAGCCCTCTCCCGCGGGGAGAGGGAGTGAAACTCTGCCGCGGCGCGTGTCATGCACCCGGCCAAACTCGCTTCCATTGAACGCGCGGCGGGGTCGCTTTCCCTGCCAGCCAGGGTGGGGACAGGCCAGGATCACAGGAGGGGCTCAGGAGACTTCGCCACCAGCGGGCGCTCGGGAAACATGGCCATGCCCTGCGAACACCGCCAACCGGACCGGCCCGCCAACCCCGCGCTGTCCCCCAGCCGCCGGCCCCCGCCCCGCTACCCGACCCCCGGCCCCCGGAAAAGGCCTGCGTTTCAGCAACCGGCACCACCTGCGCATATCACAAGCCGTAATCAGGCCGTCACGCCCCGGCGCTAAGAAATTTCCTAGGCAGTGAGGCTGCCGGCGCTATGCGCTTTGCACATCGCGGGTGGCTGTGGGGTCATGGCCCTGCTCGATGAGGTGAATCTTGTTGTTGCGGCGGGCATGGCGGCCACCCTCGAAAGGTGTTTCGAGCCACGTGCCGACGATGCGCTCGATGCTCTGACTTCCAACAAGGCCGGCGGGCAGGCACAACACATTGGCGTCATTGTGGCGGCGGCTAATCTCGGCATCGAGCTCATCGTGGATCAACGCCGCGCGCACCCGGGCCACCTTGTTGGCGGCAATGCTCATGCCAATGCCGGAACCGCAGATGAGAATCCCCCTCTCACAGCGGCCATCACTGACAGCGACGGCCACCTTGTACGCTGCATCGGGATAGTCAAACAACTGGCCATCGAGCGACCCGAACGGCTCAACGGTGTATCCGTGGGACGAGAGGTAATTGCGAAGGTTGTTGAGCACTTCGCTGCCGCGATGGTCAGCGCCAATGGCCAGTTTCATAGCTGCTGTTCCTCAAAGCGCTGTCGCAGGCCCTGCTCGATGGCCGTTGCGCATCGCTGGTAAGCGGCCAGGTCCTGGCCAATGGGGTCGGGGATGTCATCATCGGGCAGCAACGTTGCGGTTTTAAGCTCGGCCGCCGGGGCCATCTGCACCACGGCCGTGCGGTGGCCTTCGGTCATGCAGTAGATCAGGTCCGCCTCCTCGGCCAACTCCGGCGTGAGCAGCCTTGCCCGATGCCGCGCGATATCCATACCGAGTTCCCCCGCGGCCTGCACCGCCTCCTCACTCGCGGGCGCACCGGCCTGCGCGCTGACACCGGCCGAGCGGACCACAATGCCGGCAGCTTCGAGCTCATCGGGCGACAGGCCGCGATGCTCGGCAAGCAGCCGCCGCGCGATGGCCTCGGCCATGGGCGAGCGGCAGGTATTGCCGGTGCAGACAAGAAGGACATTGCAGCGCAGCAGTTTGTCGAGGATGCGCCGGTCAAGCACGCCCTCTCGCACGATCTGCGGCACCCAGCCCCGCTCCGAGCGGCTCAGCCGCACGATGGCCGAGGGTTTGCCGTGCCGCGCCGGCCCGGCGTCAACCACCAGATCGATCTCGCCTCGCAGGTTGCTCATCGCCTGCTCGGCTTCGACCGGCGGGGG